>JAEUQL010000559.1 GCA_016789295.1 Blastocatellia bacterium
TACATCGATTCGTGGCAGTTATGGGATATTCTACAACCGCAACCTTCTAGTCTTTCCCAACAATGCTGCTAGCAACAAAATAACAGATTCTGTCTTTGAAGCCAGAGAAGGTTCTTTTCTTGATGATGATGGATTCTTTTTACCAGACGATCCAACACTTGCTAACCCTTTCATAGGGCCACTGATACCTGGAGCCGATGGCCCAACTACAGTTGATCCAAACCTTGCAACACCATATGTTCAACAGTTTACTCTTGGTGTAGAACGAGAGATAGTTCGTGATCTGATATTGTCTGTAGAAGGTATACATACTTTTGGTGTGAAATTTCCACAAGTTAGATTCACACCTGATTTTGCAGATACTGGAGCTTTTGTTGCTATTTCAACCCTTAAGAACTGGTACGATGGACTCTTTGTCAAACTAGAAAAGAGACCTGGTTCAAGCTTCTACTCTTTCATTGGTTCCTACACTTTCTCCAAAGCACTCAACCTGTCAAATGATGACCTAGTCACAGAACCTGATCCACTATCTACTCAGCAAATAAGGAAAGGGCCTGCAGTCAATGACATCCGCCATCGTTTTACAATGAGTGGCATAGTGAATATGCCCTTGGGATTCAAAATGTCTTCTATTTTAACTGTTGAATCTGCTGTTCCTGTTTCTATTTTTGTTGGTGGTGCTGGAGGTGGAGCATTGCCATTTGTGCAACGCGGAGCAGGTGCACGCCAATTTGATACAGGAGCAGAACTGAATGCTTTTATTAGACAACTCAACACAGCACGTGCAGTTCCTCTTCCTTTAGTGCGTGATGATGTAAGGCTTGGTAACAACTTTGTCTCTATGGACGTTCGACTAGCAAAAGATTTCAAAGTAAATGAAAAGTTCCGCATACAGGGAATTGCAGAAGTTTTCAACATCTTCAACAAGACCAATGTACGTGGCTCAAGTGGTGGCAATTTCGCTGGCATAGATAATGTGATTATTAGAGACAGTAACAACCCTAGCAGTCCTGGCTTCTTACGCTCATCCAACTTTGGTGCAAGACGTCAAACTGCAGGTGGTGTGTTTGGAACTGGAGGGCCAAGAGCCTTGCAGTTGGCAGTAAGAGTACAGTTCTAATCTTAAAAAATTCACCATCTGTAAAAACCTCCTCAACTACACCCTAGTAGTTGAGGAGGTTTTTGGTGTAGATTTGCACATAAGAATCTAATTAAATAAAGGTAACTATGACCTCATCGACCAAAACAGAAGAAAAACCAACAGCTACACAAGAGCCTAAGCTCTGGAAGAAATATCAGAAGCATATCCTTCTTACGCTGTTTTTTTTTATACTCCTTTTTTGTGCCCTTCGCACTTGGCACACTACAACAAGTGCAGAGTGTACTTTGGAAGTCACTAAAGGACGCCTTCTTATAGTATCAGCAGAAGAGAGTGGTATTTTGAGGGAGATAAAAGTCAAAGATGGTGATTGGGTTGAACAAGGTACTGTACTGGGTGTATGCCAAGACCTAGAAACAGAAAAACAGTTGTTGAAGATGCAGGCAGACCTTGAGCAGAAACAGTTGCGCATAGCCGGACTGCAAAGTCAGAAAATGGAACAGCAAGCTGTTGTGCAACAAGCAGAAAGTTTATACACACAAAAACATATTGAAGCCGACGAACTTCGGGCAGAGTCTGCTGCTATAGATGCAGCCAACGGCGATTCAGCAGAAACAACTCCACGATACCCACCCGAACTACTTGAGCTAAGAGCTTTGGTAAGATCTAAAAGAAGTGATGAACAACTGCAAAAACTCCAAAAAGAGCGCTATGAATACCTTCTCCAACAAGGCTTGAGTTCACAACTTGAGGTCGATTTTGCACGTAACCGTAGTCAGATAGCTGAACACGAACGCCGTGCAGCCGAAGAGCGCTTCAGTGCTGCCTGCATTGTCCATAGACGTAAATTGAAAGCAGCCATCACAGAAGAATCTCTTGCAAGTAAAGGCTTAGAAGCTGCTGTGCAGAAACTTAAAACTATTGATGCAGAGTTGACGCTCACGCAAGAGCAGATAAGCTCAGCACGTAATGAACTTGCTATCTTAGAAAAGAAAAAAGATGCATTGATGATAACTGCACCACGTGCTGGCCTGATAATAAGTCCAGGGATCGAAACTAAGTTAGGCCAGTTGATGATAAGAGGAGCTGAACTTTGTCGAATTGCTGACGTGTCACAGATACAAGTGATTGCAGAAGTTTCCGAATGGGATGTTAGTCGTATCAACAAAGGCAATAATGCTTCTCTTAGAGTCCGTTCTGTCACACAAGACATCTTTTACGGCACAGTCACACATATCAATACAGAAGCTATTCAGAAACCAGAAACAGGTCTTCGCGTCTACAACTGCGAAATACTGATCAACAACCAGCGCGATTTTCTGCGTCCAGGAATGAGTGGAGTAGCTAGAATATCACTTGGATACTATCCTGGATATCTTATTTTCTGGCACTGGCTCAAGCGTTCAGTACGTCCTGAATATTGGGTTTGGTAGAGCTATCTCCAAGTAAAATTTGGTGACCAAGCTAAGTAATCACTATGTCGTTTGAACCAATTCCATAGTAGCTCTCTAACAGAGTGTCTTCCTACATCTATTACTGCTATTCCTGACATACCAGGGCGCAGATCATCCTTCTTTCCATCTATTGAAAGATAGACAGTATAGAATCTCTCTCCACCTTGTTTTTTGTTTGATTGTGTAGATATACGTTCTACTTTAGCATTAAATACCTTTTGGTTTAGTGAAACTAACACTAAATGAACTGATTGACCAACCGATATATTCGGTAGCTCCCATTCAGAAATATCTACTTCTGCTCTTATTTGTGATAGATCGAGTATACGTCCAATCTGTAAGCTTGGCGTAACGAATTGTCCGTATATCTGTTCAAATTGTGGTCTACGTTCTTCTTTAGCTTTTCTGTTTTTGTCTATAGGTTTGATATCTT
>JAEUQL010000055.1:0-6761 GCA_016789295.1 Blastocatellia bacterium
CATACTAGCTTTTATTGGCAGTGCTCTTACAGCTATCTACCTGTCTAGAGGTGAAGAGGTTGCTGTTCCAAAACTTGTAGGAAAGAACCAGAATGAAGCCAAACGTATAGGTAGCTCATTTGGTTTGCAGGTAGAGTCTATAGAGATATTTGACGAAGGCTCGAAGAAGGATATAGTAGTTCGTCAAGATCCGAAAGCTGGAATGATTGTCAAAAAGGGTTTTACAGTCAAAGTATATTACAGCAGTGGCAATAGACAGTCAGAATCGAAAAACTCTAGCAACCTGAACCAGCATTTTCTAGGTCTTGTGCGAACTTTACATTCGTTTGATCTTTATAGCCAAGTTGATTCACAACAGGCAAGCTTACACAAACTAGAAGGAGAAAAGGAGCAGAGATGAGAGTTCAGATAGCCCCGTCGATACTTTCTGCAGACTTTACCAGACTTGGTGAACAAGTGAAGGAGGTAGAAACTGCGGGTGCTGAAATAATACACATTGATGTGATGGATGGCCATTTTGTTCCCAACATATCGATAGGAATTCCCGTAGTTGAATCACTCCGCCGTATAACTAATCTACCACTAGATACCCATCTAATGATAAGTAATGCTGACCAGTACGTAGAGCGTTTTGCAAAAGCAGGGGCAAACATGATCTCTGTTCATGTGGAAGCTGTTACACACATTCACCGTACACTCGAATATATTAAAAATCTTGGTTGCAAAGCAGGAGTCGTGTTAAACCCAGGGACACCACTATCAACTCTAGACGAGATCTTGCCATATGCTGACTTTGTTCTTCTAATGTCTGTCAACCCAGGATTTGGGGGGCAGAAGTTTATTAAAAGCTCTCTGACAAAAATATCCAAGCTTAAAGCACTTATAGAAGCAGTTGGCAAAGATATCCATATTGAAGTAGATGGCGGAATAGATATGACCACGGCACCACTCGTAGTAGAAGCTGGGGCTGAATGGCTCGTAGCCGGTTCTGCCATATTCGGTGCTGTTTCTCCTGCAGAGGCAGTTAAACAGATGAGGACTATAGCAAACAGACCAGTATCGGTCTAAATAGGTGATAACAAACTTTATATTAAATACTATTTTGTGGAGTAATAAGTAATGAAGCTGGCAAAGCGACTATCTCTATTAATTTTAGCCATAATCATTTTGACTTCAGGTGCTTGTGGTGGCGGTGGCAAAAAGAAGTTGAGTGCTGCTGACCTTTCTGACGAACCGAAAGATGGAAGAGACAGAGAGCTTTTTCAAGAAGCACTCGGTGAAATGAAAAAGAAACGTTATGAGCAAGGTAGACTTTTGATAAATACTCTTGTTACTACCTATGGTGACAGCCCATTTTTGCCTATGGCAAAGCTCACGATTGCTGATTCTTACTACCGTGAAGGTGGTACATCAAACTTGATTCAAGCTGAAGCCGAATACAAAGACTGGCTTCAATTCTTTCCAAACCACGAACTTGCTCCTCAAGTACTCCTAAAGATGGCAGAAATACACATGAGACAGGTTCAGACAGCAGATAGAGATAAAGAGCATGCGTTCTTGGCTGAAAAACAGCTTCTAGAGATCAGACGACGCTTTCCACAAGCCGCACAGAATGAGCAGGTAGAAGAATATCTGCAAGTTGTGCAAGAGCTTCTGGCAGAACACGACTTGCGTGTAGCAAAGTTCTACTTTGAGCGTAGGGAAAATTGGAAAGCCACAGAGTCTCGCTGCATCGACATTGTAAACAAGTATCCTAACTACACATCACTGGACACAGCACTCTGGTATCTAGCAAGGTCTCAAGAGCAAGAAGAGAACACGGAAGATGCTTCAAAAAACTACGCAAGGATAGTACGTGAGTTTCCAAAGAGCAAATACAGAGATGCAGCAGCAGAGAGGCTGGAGCGATTTGGCAAACCTGTTCCAGATCCAATGCAGGATGTGGAAGAACGCATTGTGGAGAGACGCTCGATGATGGCTCGTATGATGGAGAATCTCTTTGGCCCATCTTTGGCTGTCTCAAAAGAGGGTATTCTGCTCAAGAAAGACGACCAAGTTGATGAAGCAACCTACAGGCTTATAAATGAAGCTTCTCAAAACTCCTTTCCATCTCCTCAGAGTACAAGAGGAGCCAGTGAAGCAAAAGATTCTGCAAAGAGTGCAGAAGCCACTAGTTCTTCTACCGATACCAATGACTCTTCCAAGCCAGGTTCGGCAAGCAGACCAAGGATAAAAGAGAAGAAGGAAAAGAAAGAGAAATCGAAGTAGGTTGGCTGACGTATGGGTTTATATAGCAGAAGACTTCAACAGGTCTTCTGCTGTAGTTTATAAAACAGCTTTTTTTTCAAATATTTGTAAAATAAGAGTTCTTGACATCCTTCTGCTTGAATGTTAGCTTAGGTTTCTGTCTTCGGATGTCTAACTATCATAGTGATATCTCAAACATAAAATTTATCACTCTTCGGCAGAAGACCTGGGCCAAAGGTTTGGCCGAGGATGAACGTCACTCTTGGTTGGTAAACGGAAAACCCAGATAAATAAAGAGTTAAGCAATTGGTATCAAAATAGGGCTTTGTTACAATTTGCAGGTGAAAGTGGATTGGTGCTAAATCGTGACCATAATGCTGCAAGAAATATTCTGGCAAGAGAAATAGTTCTCTTGCAGGCAGAAGGGCTTTCCGTCTCTGCGCCTGGAGGCTTGGCATTGGCTGAGCAAAGGCGAACCTTCTCAACAGAGAGTTCCTTTAGATATCAGGCGTGTTGTTTCGGCGTCATTCTAAGCAATCCCCGTTTTTCAAAACCGGGAGGATGTCAATGACTGTAGGTGTTCTAACTCAGATATGCAGAGTTGAATTTGTTAGAACATATATTGAGAACTATCTTACATAAGGTGTAGATCTACTTCTGGCAGGAGGCACTAATGGGACGCAGAATCCTACTTGCAGATGACAGTATAACCATACAGAAAGTGGTCAATTTGACCTTTTCTGATGAAGGTATAGATGTCGTCACTGTAGGCAATGGCGAACTTGCTCTAAGAAAACTCAACGACGTTAGACCAGACATTGTGTTAGCTGACATATACATGCCTGGTAGAAATGGTTATGAAGTTTGTGAGTATATAAAAACAAACCCACAATTCTCTCACATACCAGTGCTTCTTCTTGTAGGAGCTTTTGAGCCTTTTGACCAAACAGAAGCATCCCGTGTAAAGGCTGATGGGTATCTGACAAAGCCGTTTGAATCTCGTACTCTGGTAGCTACTGTCAATCGTCTTCTAGCACAAGTTCCAGTTCAACCAACTTTGCCTTCACAAGCTCAACAAACTTGGCAGGTCAATTCTGCAGAGTCGAACATAAAGCTTTCACCTGAAGTAATGAGCCATTTTCAGATACCTACTCAAAATTCACCCTATCCAAAAGCGGTGCCAAAAGCTAGTTTCATTCCTGCATCTGAAGTTGTGGAGCCTCCTCCAGTTGCTTCTCCAGTTGTGCACAAACCAGAGCCTTTACCAGACTCTATTTCACAGCCAAATGCCTTTACATTTGAAGCCAAACCTACACCGCCCATTTTTGAAGAACCTTTAGCCACTCCTAATCAAACAAGCAGCGAAGTGAAAGCACCAAAGTTTGAGTTCAACTTTGACTACTCAGAGCCTATAAAGCCTACAACCGAAAAAAGTTTCTCTCTGCAACCAACAGAAAAACTTGAACTTCCTGTCACTTCAGAACCGAAGTTTCTAGAAAATGACTATGCAGACAGAAATGTAGCTTATGAAGCCGAAGTTGCTAGTAGTTTAGGGATTGATTACCAACAGGCTTCAGATGAAACATCTCCACTAGAAATAGATGTAGAGCCAAATTTAGAGTCAAGCATGGACTCAAGCCTAGAGTCAAGTCTAGGCTCAGGCTTGGAATCGAGCATAGAACCAGAACTGGAGTCAAGCCTAGAAACTGAAGTGGCACCAAGCCAAGAGCAGTTTGTCTCTTCTGACCAGTATGAAGAAGACATTATGCCTCTAGATCTTGAGCCGCTTGATGAGATATATGAAAACTCTGGCGATGCTGTGCTTGAGCTTGCTTCTGAGCAGATATCAGATGATCAGTCATCTGCTGACACTGTACACCCAATCGAGACAGAGATACTTTTTGAGCCAAATACTCCTTCCTCTCTCGATCTGGTGGAAGAACCAGCCGCTCCTGCAGTTTCACAACCAATAATGACAGAGACATCAGCATATGATGCTGTAGGCGATAGTCTCTTGACCGAACCTTTGCCAGTACAACAAGCTGTAGAGCAAATAGAAAAAACTGTTGTTGAGGAAAGTACTATCAGTGAAGAGACCCAGAAAAGGTCTACCATGGAAATGGTCTCTTTGCCAGATCCACAACGCCCTGCCTTTGAAGATGCCGAAACTGCTATACCTTCTTCTGAAGCACCCGTTTTGCAGCACCCGTCTCCAGCATCACAGGATTTTGTCTTTGAACTCCCTCCAGAACCATCAGAGGATCTAGCCAGCCAACAGACTCTTAGCAGAGCAGTTGAAGAAAACCCACTCATTTTAGAAGAAGAACAGAGAGAAGAGAGATTTTCATATAGTCAGCAAGAAGAAAAACAGCAATCAGAGGTTTTGATAGGTGAAAGTGGGCTGCCAAATGAAAGTAGATTGATAGAAGAGAGGCAGACTGTAGAAACATCTGTTGGGCAAACTTCAGAGCTTTTCAATGCTCCTGTTTTTGAACTTCCACCACTTGTTGAAGAGACAGACGAGCCTTATCAGATGACGAAGGCATTGGCAGAAACAAAGCCTTCTATACCCGTTGTTGAAGAAGAGAAGATTGAGAGAGAAGAGAAAGAAGAACAACAAGACAGAACAGAAAGATTGGATAGAACTGTCTGGCCACAACCTGTTGAAGAAGATTTTGAGCAGGTACCAGGTCAATCTGTTGAGGTTGTAAGTCAATCTGTTGAAGTGGCTTCAGTCCCAGTAGCAGAAGTGCCTGTAGTAGCTTCTCACTCTTTGCCTTCGCCTGTTATTACAACTATTGATCAGATTCCACAACATCTGATAGATGAAATAGTGCGTCAGGCAGTAGCTAAGATGTCAGAAGATGTAGTTCGCCAAATTGCTTGGGAAGTGGTTCCAGATCTAGCTGAAATACTTATAAAAAAGAGGCTCGATCAAAAGCCTCTTGGCTAGATGCTCACTAATGAGTATGACCTTTTTATCTATCAAACAATGGCTTTCGCACTACGATAGATCTATTACCAGTTTTCAGATAGCTGCGTGGAAAAGAGAGTTCTTCGCAGCTATTTTTATTGCAGTTACTGGCAAGGCTACCTTGCACATTCAGCATAAGATGGAGTTGAATAGAATTGATGCAAATTCCGAAGACTTATGAACCGGTAGAAATAGAAAAGAAATGGTATCCAATATGGGAAACTAAAGGTTATTTCAAAGCAGAATCGGTTTCTGAAAAACCCCCTTTTTGTATAGCAATCCCACCTCCAAATGTTACAGGCTATCTTCACATGGGACATGCCTTGCAACATACACTTATGGATGTATTAACCAGGTGGCGTAGAATGCAAGGATATAATGCACTATGGCTGCCAGGTACTGATCATGCTGGTATCTCTACACAGATAGTTGTTGAAAGACAATTGGAAGAGCAGAACATTACACGCCAACAGCTTGGTAGAGAAGTGTTTGAAAAACGGGTTTGGCAATGGAAAGAACATGCTGGAGGCACAATTCAACGCCAAATTCGGCGCGAAGGTGCAAGCTGTGATTGGAGCCGTGAACGCTTTACGCTTGACGAAGGACTATCAAAAGCTGTGCGCGAGGTCTTTGTGCGCCTTTATGAAGAAGGTCTCATATACCGAGATGCTTACATAGTAAACTGGTGTCCGAAAGACCAGACAGCACTTTCTGATCTCGAAGCTCCAAAAGAAGAAGTCAAAGGTAAGCTCTACCATATTGCTTATAAGATAAAAGATAGCGACGAACAGATAGTAGTAGCAACTACAAGACCAGAAACAATGTTAGGCGATACTGCTATTGCTGTTAATCCTGAAGACGAACGTTACAAGCACTTGCACCAAAAGACCGCTATTCTTCCTTTGGTAGGAAGAGAGCTTCCCTTCATTGCAGACGAGATGGTGGAAGTAGGTTTTGGAACAGGCGTTGTCAAAATTACTCCTGCACACGACCCAAACGACTTCAAGATGGGTTTGAAGCATAAACTTTCACAGGTAGTAGTTATAGACAAACAGGGCAAGATGACCGAAGAGGCAGGGGCAGGTTTTGCTGGTTTGGATAGATTTGAAGCTAGAAAATTAGTTGTACAGAAGCTAGAAGAACAAGGTTTGCTTGTCAAAATTGAAGACTACACGCACAAAGTAGGGCATTGCCAGCGTTGCCACACAGTAATTGAGCCACTTGTCTCAACACAGTGGTTTGCAAAGATGAGGGATATGGCCAATGTAGCCATTGAAGCAGTGAGACAAGGGCGCACAGAATTTGTTCCCGATAATTGGGCAAAGGTCTATTTCGACTGGCTAGAAAATATTCAAGACTGGTGCATTTCTCGTCAGCTATGGTGGGGGCATCGCATTCCAGCTTGGCATTGTGAGCACGGACACATAACTGTCAGCCGCGAGACTCCAACAGCGTGTAGCGTTTGTGGAAGTACTAGTCTCAGGCAAGACGAAGATGTGCTTGACACTTGGTTCTCCTCTGCACTTTGGCCGTTTTCGAC
>JAEUQL010000055.1:6771-12272 GCA_016789295.1 Blastocatellia bacterium
GGCCAGAGACTACAAATGACTTGAAGACTTTCTACCCAACAACAGTTATGATAACTGGCTTTGATATCATCTTCTTCTGGATCGCTAGAATGATGATGATGGGGCTGAAATTTATGGGTGACGTTCCTTTCAGAAAGGTTTTCATAACAGGTCTTGTCCGTGTCGAAGGCGAAAAAATGTCCAAGATGAAAGGTAATGTAGTCGATCCACTAGATGTTTTCGATAGATACGGTACAGATGCTGTCCGATTTACTCTGGCAAGTTCAGTAGGAACGGGTGCTGATGTCGATCTTCAAGTCAAAAAGACTAAAAAGCCCGATGGTACTAATTTGAATGAATACCCAAAGATGGAGGCTGCTAGAAATTTTGCCAACAAAATATGGAATGCTTCGCGCTTTGTCTTTATGAATATCGAAGGTACAGAGGCGAACGATGCAGCTTTTCAGCAAGACGTAAACAGGTTCGATGCGTGGATTCTTTCTAAACTCAACCGAGCAATAAATGATTTCAATGATGGGTTGGAAAATTTCCGCTTCTATGAAGCTACTCAGACACTCTACCACTTCTTCTGGGACGATTTCTGCGACTGGTACATAGAGCTTTCCAAACCTCTCGTAACTGCAAAAGTGGAACTTGGATCGGAACTGGCGGCTAAGATCGCTTTAGCACGCCAACGCATCATCTACATTCTGGAGAGATCGCTCAGAATGCTACACCCCGTCATGCCTTACATCACAGAAGAGATATGGCAGATGCTTCCACATCAGGGGGAATCGATCTCTTTAGCAGCGTTTCCAGAAGTAGATCGAACAGCGATCAGCGATCAGATCGAGCAAGAGATGGAGTCACTGATCGCATTGATTACAAAGATCAGAAATGTCCGATCAGAGATGAATATTCCCAATAATGAACAGGTTACGGTCAGATTGGCCTTCAAAGATGAGTCACTACGGTCGGTTGTGATCGAAAGTGAAGAGGCGATCAAGAGGCTAGCGCGTGTAAAAGAGATCGAGATCAGAGACGATCTTTCTGATCAGTCGGCTGCAGCCAGGGCAGTGATCACTGGTGTTGAGATCGCGATCCCTCTTGAAGGTCTGATCGATCTTGAGAAAGAACGTGAGCGGTTAGGAAAAGAGCTTGCCAAGATCGAAGCCGAAATGGAGAAGCTTTCAACTAGGCTTTCCAATCCGAGCTTTGTTGAGAAGGCACAGCCTGAAGTCGTTGAACAGGCTCGTACAAGGCTTTCCGACCTTGAAACTCAGCGTGAAACCATAAAACGTACACTTGCAAGTCTTTAGATTTAGAAAGGGGTATTGAGAGAGAAAATTCTCTCTCAATAGTTTCAAGCAGTGCAACTAGACAAAAATCTTATATTCAACCTTGTAAGCTCTTTTCTTGAAGAAGATATTGGGCGTGGAGACATCACAACACAGTCTGTTGTATCACCAAAATTCTATGCTTGTGGCCGTTTTTTGGCCAAACAGAATCTTGTAGTTGCAGGGTTGGAAGTAGCCGAGGCTGTCTTTGCCAGCATAGACCCGGATCTCGAACTTGTAGCCTTTGTTCATGATGGTGAAGAGGTAGCAGCAGGCAAGGAACTAGCTAGAATAGAAGGCGCAGCATCAGTGCTGCTGTCTGGTGAACGTGTGGCACTCAATCTCCTACAACGTATGTCAGGAGTTGCTACCCAGACTCGCAAGTATGCAAAAGGTATAGAAGGAACCAATGCACGAGTTGTAGACACTCGAAAAACCATTCCCGGCCTAAGAATGCTTGACAAGTATGCTGTTAGGGTTGGTGGAGGTTACAACCATAGATTTGGTCTTGACGATGGTATTCTCATCAAAGACAACCATATTGCAATTGCTGGTGGAGTGAGAGCCGCTATAGCTCTTGCTCGCGAAAACAGTACACACATGCTTAAGATAGAAGTAGAGGTAGCAAATAGAGACCAGTTGATAGAAGCTCTTGAGTCTAAAGCAGATGTAATACTACTAGACAACATGTCAGTAGAAGCTGTTAATGAGAGTGTGAAATTTATAAAGGAAAATGGGCAGAATAGGAATATAATAGTGGAGGCTTCTGGAAATATAAGCCTCGATAACATTGCTGAATATGCACGAACGGGCGTTGACTTGATATCGGTTGGTGCTCTAACACATTCTGCTCCAGCAGTAGATATAAGCTTCAAGATAGCACCAGAATCGAGGGTCTAGTTTCCGAAAACCGGTCGGTAAGGAGACTGAGTTTATGTCAGCAAGACCTGCAAGACTGCGTTTTGATGCTATTAGTCAGATTGAAAAAGCCGATGGCTGTTATCAAATAGTTGCCCACCTTTCTTATAAAGGTAGAGAATTGACAGGCTATTCAGAGCTGTCAGGGCTAAATAGAGATTTAGAGGCAGCAGCTACTGCTGTCCTCAAAGCTGTTGAAGAGTTTGTTCGTAATCGGGTAGAGTGCCAACTCATTGAACTAGACCGTATTTCTGCTTTAGGTAAAGAGTTGATAGTGCTACTTGTTCGAGTTAGATTCAATGGCAAAGAAGTACAAATATTTGGTAGCTGCAAAGCAAGCGAAGATCTACTTGAGTCAAGTGCAAGGGCTGCTTTAGATGCTACCAATAGATATGTAGAGCTTGCACTTGCAGAAAAAGAAGAGACTACAACTAGTACAAGGAAATAGCAGAAAGACTCTCTGCTGCAAGGGTTTACACAAAGGGATGGACAACTCATCTACAGAAATTCAAATAGAAGAGCCTATAGATAAAACCTCCACTCATCGGTTTAGAAATCTGGTTGCCCAAATAGTCTATTTCAAAGAGATAGATTCAACAAACAGCTTTCTGAAACAGAAAGCTCAAAAGGATGCAGCAGAAGAAGGTCTTTGCATTGTAGCATCCAGGCAGACTGCTGGACGTGGTCGCATGGACAGAACATGGCACTCACCAGAAGAAGGTCTCTATTTCTCCATTTTGCTAAAACCAAATCTTGCACTCAATTTTGTATCACTTATTACACTAATGGCTGCTGTTGCTACTGCAGAAAGTGTGGAAGCTTTCTCTCATTCACCTGTCGATATAAAGTGGCCAAACGACATAATTATAGAAAGACGTAAAGTGTCAGGAATTTTGACTGAGGCTACTTTTGAAAAACAGAAGCTTGGTTACGTGGTTGTAGGGATAGGAGTTAACCTCAATCAGAAAACTTTTCCAAAAGAGCTTGCAAGTCAAGCTACCTCACTCTATCTAGAATCTGGTCAAGTAATTGATAGAGAAGCTTTTTTGCTCTACCTTATTTCGAGGATAGATCATTGGTATGGAGTTCTTTTAACAGCTCCTTCTGCAATTGTGCAAAGGTGGCAGCAATTATCAACTTATGCATATGGAAAAGAGATATTTGTAGAGATTGATGCTAAAAAAGTAGCTGTAAAAACTTCTGGAGTTGAGGCTTCTGGAGCGTTGCGCGTAGAGACTGCAGATGGCAAAGTACACATTCTTTATGGTGGAGAGGTTCTTGAAGGGAGATAGATGCGATGCTGCTTGTGATGGATGTGGGCAATACAAACACAGTTTTGGGTGTATATGAGGGACAAGAACTTGTGACTAGGTGGAGGTTGACAACTGAAAGAGAGAGGACTGTAGATGAATATGGAGTGCTCTGTCGCAATCTGTTTACTTTAGCCGAGCTTGACCCAAAAGCCATCAAAGCAATAGCCGTCTCCTCTGTCGTCCCACCACTCAACTTTACACTCTACAAAATGGCTACAACATATTTTCAAGTAGAACCACTCTTTGTAGACCCTACAAAAAATTCTGGAATAAATATCCATTACAACCCACCAGGTGACGTAGGTGCAGACAGAGTTGTGAATGCAGTTGCAGCATTTTTCAAATATGGTGGGCCATCTATAGTAGTCGATTTTGGGACGGCAACAACTTTTGACGCCATCTCTGACAACGGTGACTATCTTGGCGGAGTGATCACTCCTGGTATCAACATCTCATCAGAAGCTCTCTTTCTACGTGCAGCACGGCTTCCGCGTGTTGAGATAAGACATCCCGAAAGAGTAGTTGGAACTTCTACTACTGCAAGCATTCAATCTGGCCTCTATCACGGATATATCAGCATGGTTGATGGAATACTTGAGAAGATGATAGCTGAGCTTGGGCTTCAAAAAAGCATTGTGGCAACAGGTGGGCTTGCTCCTTTGATTGGTAAAGGTTCAAGATTGATAGAGATCATAGACGACAACCTTCTCCTAGAAGGTCTCAGGCTGATATATGAGAGAAACAACTAGATTGTTGCTTCTGTAACCAGTTCTGTTGTCAAAACTTGTCCTGTTTGCTATTCTAGCCCCTTGATAGAAGAATATAGTCAGAAGACAGGATTTTCGAGGAAGAACTATTGTGGGAAATTTGCGAATAATGCTTGCTGCCTCTGAAGTTGTTCCTTACGCAAAGACGGGTGGATTGGCCGATGTTGCTTCTGCTTTGCCAAAAGCCTTGTCTTCATTAGGCTGTAACATTTCGGTAGTAATGCCGCGTTACAAAAATATAAAGAGTGGCCACCCTGTTATTACAGATCTGGCTGTGCCTTTTGGTGAAACGGTCAAGTACTCCACGGTCTGGCTTGAACAGCAGGGAAGAGTCCCAATATATTTTATTGATGCACCACAGTATTTTTGGCGTGACAGTCTTTATGGTGAAAGAGACGACGTTGAGCGTTTTGCTTACTTCAGCAGAGCTGTACTAGAGCTTGCTCGCCGACTTGGTGAACCTCCAGACGTGATACACTGTAACGACTGGATGACTGCTTTGATACCTCTCTACTTGCGCACTACTTACAGTCAAGACCAATTCTTTTCAGAGACCGCCTCTATAATCACTATTCACAATCTTGCTTTTCAAGGTCTGTTTGAACATTCTGCTTTCTCCTACTTTGGTATAGATCCGAACCTCTATCACGGTGAGCGTGGACTAGAGTTTGGTGGACTGGCAAGTACACTAAAAGGTGGTTTGCTCTGGGCAGATGCTATCACTACTGTAAGCCGCCGCTATAGCCAAGAAATACAGACTCCAGAATATGGCTTTAAAATGGATGCGATACTACGTATGCGCAAATATTCATTGATAGGCATACTCAATGGCATCGATACAGAAGAGTGGAATCCTACAACCGATCCTCATATCCCTGCTCGTTTCTCTATAGAAGATTTGACAGGCAAGAGAATATGTAAGCAACAACTTCTTGCTAGGTTTAACCTGCCTCAAGATCTTGACAGACCTGTTATAGCAATAATTTCTCGTATGACTGACCAGAAGGGCTTTGATCTAGTACTCAGGATCATGGATAGGATTTTGGAGACAAGGGTAAAGGTAGTGGTCTTGGGGTCTGGTGCACAGGTTTACGAAAGCTACTTTCAAGGAGTACGAGATAGTCGCCCTGATCAAGTTGGTGTATACTTCGGCTTCAATAATGCTTTGGCACATCAGATTGAAGCTG
>JAEUQL010000560.1 GCA_016789295.1 Blastocatellia bacterium
CAAGGAGCTATAACTACCATTGCTGGTGGAGCAGATTTTGTTGGCGATGGTGGGTTGAGTATTAACGCAACGCTTTTTGCACCTAAAGGTTTGGCAATTGATGCTGCTGGAAGGCTTCTTGTTGCAGACCGTGCAAATCAACGAGTTAGAAGAGTTGATATAAATAATGCTTCCATTATCACTGTTGCTGGAACAGGTGCTTTTGGAGACTCACCTGATGGCCTTGATGCACTCAGAACAAACTTCACTCTTCCATCCAAAGTTGCAGTAGATTCTGATGGAAATATCTATACAAATGACTTTATAAACATTCGAAAAATAGATGCAATGACTACTAAAGTTGAGACTTTGGTCTCTTCTTCAAGCTTGAGTAGCTTTGCACTCGATAGCCGAAGTAACATCTTTTTTGTTGATATAGATTGTCATTGTCTGCGCCGTTTTGATGCTGTTACAAAACAGGTTAGAACCATTGCTGGTACTGGACAGATGGGTTTCGGTGGTGATGGTGGTAATCCAGCCACTGCACAACTTTCTACACCAAGAGACGTCTTTATTGATGGAGCAGACAACATCTATATAGTTGACACTGGCAACAACCGTATTCGCAGGATAGAGGCCGACTTAAGCCGCATCAGCACAATAGTAGGAAATGGACAGGCAGGTTTCAGTGGAGATGGTGGTGCTGCAACGAGTGCTTCATTACGTGAACCTCAAGCAGTAGCCGTTGATCCAGCAGGTAACATCTTTGTTGCCGATTCTGCAAATAATACCATACGTTTTGTAAATATACAGACAGGCATTATAGCTACTATTGCAGGACTTGGACCTGGTAGGGAAGGTTTCAGTGGAGATGGTGGCTTTGCAAGGTTAGCTCAACTAAATCGACCTGAAGGTTTGGTAGTTGTGGGTAGCGGAGTGATATTCGTCGCAGACACAAACAACAATTGTGTACGTGCGATAGCTACAAGAGAAGGGGAGAACGAACCACGCATCTCAACACTTGCAGGCAATAGTCTTACAGATTTTCTAGGTGAGAATATTCCCGCGATTCGTGGAAGACTGTTTCGCCCAACAGGAATAGCTTTTAATCAAACAGGTGCTTTACATATAGGTGAATTTGAGAGTGGAAGAGTTAGAAGAATAGATCCAACTTCACAGATTATTCAGACAGTTGTTGGACTAAATCGCGGTTCTGGTCTTGGTGATGGAGGTTCAGCACAGAATGCTTTCTTACAATCAATACAAGGAATAGCTTTTGATAGGTCAGGAAATCTCTATATTGTTGATAAATTTCTAGCAAGAGTTAGAAGAGTAAATATTGCAACTGGCATAATAGAGACATTTGCTGGTAATGGAAGTACTGGTTTTGGTGGCGATGGAGGCTCTGCCAGACAAGCTCTACTAAATGAACCAAGTCGGATAGCTTTTGATAATGATGGTAATGCTTTTATCTCTGACACAGAAAATCACCGTATTCGTCGTGTTGATGTACGCACTGGAATAATTACAACAGTTGCTGGTAGTGGACAGAATGGATTTTCTGGAGATGGTGGTCTGGCCACTTCGGCAAGGTTGTCTGCTCCTGAAGCAATTGCTATCGATCTTCAAGGCAACCTCTATATAGGTGATTCAGACAACAGGAGAGTACGTCGTGTAGACGGGCGTACAGGAATCATCACAACAATAGCTGGCTCTGAACAGCTTGCAATGGGTGGTCTAGATGGTGATGGTGGGTTGGCAATAAATGCAGCACTTTCTAACTCTATTGCTGATATAAAGTTTGATACAGGTGGCAACCTCTACTTTACAGATACTTTTCTAGGTCGTGTTAGAAAAGTAGACCTTTCAACAGGCATAATAAGCAGGGTTGCAGGAAGTGGGTTTACCCTTTCAACCGATTTTGCTGATGGAGCATCAGCTCTTCAAGCCAATCTACGAGCTGTTGCTGCAATAGCTTTTGATAGTGCTGGCAACCTGTTCATTTCTGACAATGACAATAATGCTCTGAGAGTTGTGAAAGGAGTTGCTTCTACAGGTGGACAGCCTGCTACTGTAACAATCACTGCTGCAACGTTTAACAGACCAAATTTTGTACTTTCTGGAACTGGTTTTGGCCAGACTGGAGCAAGAGTCGAAATAAATGGTGTTGATGTAAGCCAACGAATAACTTCGCAGAATAGCCAACAGATAACACTGAAAGGAAATAAGAAAAAGTTGAATCTGAGAAATGGTGCAAATCAGATAGTTGTAAGAGTAGGTACTGCAGTTTCTAACACTTTTGTCTTTAACTTCCTTTCTGAAGAAAGCTTCTTTAACACTAAGTGGACTAAGTGGAGCTGCCGTCTTCCTCGCAGATAGAGGTTATTAAGAATTGTTTCCAAATATCCAAACTTAAAGCTCTGGTCTGAAGACTGGAGCTTTAAGCTTTTTTTGGCCTACACAACAGTACTGCTGGAGATTCATTACAGATGGAGTGGCAGCCCTGCTGCTATAGGGCTAACTCTTTCTCGGTTTTTTCAGAAATCTTATTGCTACTCTCAGAAGCAGAAAAGTTACTGCAAGGAATATTGCTAATGGAATTAGCCAAGGAATCAGTGCAACTATCAGCAATCCTAGCCCTTCCACAAAGCTTTTCAGTGCATCTATAGAGTCACTCCAGACCTCTGAAGCACGTTCTCCAAAAGTTGGTTTGTGTGGTGCTACGTAACGCTCTTCTATCCTTACATTTATAGTAATGCTTGACATAGAAGTAAGGCTATCAAGATATCGGAGCCTTCCCTCCATCTGCTCTATCTGTTCACGTATCTGATTGAGCTTCTCTTCTTTCCGTAAGTCGCTCAAAGTGCCGTGTTCAAGCAGCCGCAGCACAAAGTGACGGCGTCCAAAGATTTCGCTCTTAAGTTCTACTCGATAGTTGGAGTTGGAAAAACCGTTTTCTA
>JAEUQL010000561.1 GCA_016789295.1 Blastocatellia bacterium
CAGTCTTGAAAAGCTTCTCTGATAGAGTCTCTGTAACTTTCTTCTGTTTCAATCACTAGTAAAGTCTTCTTTGGAAACATTTTGAGCCTTTATTGAACATAGCCTAACTTAGGGCTTACATCTACTATTGCACTTTTGTAGACTCTCTCTTTTACACAGTACTTTCGTACTGTCTTCAAAAGAGTATTTGGTTCAAAAGGTTTTGTTATGTACTCATTTGATCCTGCAAGCTTGCCTTTCACTTTGTCAAAAAAACCATCTTTTCCAGAAAGCATTACAACAGGTAGGGATTTCAGTTC
Source organism: Blastocatellia bacterium (assembly GCA_016789295.1). GTDB lineage: Bacteria > Acidobacteriota > Blastocatellia > Chloracidobacteriales > JADJPF01 > JAEUQL01. The sequence goes on from JAEUQL010000561.1 coordinate 300, forward strand.
TGGACTCTTCTTTATAAGCTTGCAGACTTCGTAGCCGTCCATTATGGGCATTGTTATGTCTAGTAGTACTAGATCTGGCGTAATCTCTTTGAGAATGCTTAGAGCATCCATGCCACTTGCAGCTTCTAGAACTTTGTATCCTTCTTTCTCAAGACTACCTACAACTGCTTTGCGGACAATTGCGCTGTCATCAACAGTAAGTACAATGCCTTTACATATCTCTTCAACTATGCGAGTGACAGGAGGAGGAGGCTGAACAGGTTGAGCAGGCATACTGACAACAACCTTCTCTTCTGCAGGCTCCTTGCTCTGAACTGGTTCAGGCTGAACAGACCGACCAACTGCTTCACTGGTGTGGACAGTTGAAGTTTCTGCAGTCTCTGGTGATGAGATCTGGATCGGTTCTGGTAAACCTTCTGGCTTGATGCGCAGCAGCCAAGCCTTTGCATTCTGGTTTTTTGGATTGATAGCCAGGGCCTGCTCCAAGTAACGAACAGTATCACTTTGTGATTTGCCAACAGATGCAAGCCAAAGCCAAGCCGGCTCACAAAGTGGATCAATTTCAACAACTTCCCAAAAAAGGCTGTGTGCTTGTTCTTTGTTCCCACCTTTTACTGTAGTTATCGCCTCTTTCATCAAAAGTACTTTGAAAGCTATCTTTACTTGCTCTCTTGTTGGATTGATGGCAAGGGCATGTCTGAAATAAGCAATCTTGTCAGCCGTATTTTCAGTTGTGTGAGCTAGCCAAAGCCATGCTGTCTCATTCTTTGGATTGATGCTGGTAACACGCAGAAGCAGACTTATTGCAATAGTCTTGTTTCCCGTTTTTGCGACAGCAATACCTTCCTACAAAAGTTCCATTTCAGTTGGGTTTGACATTTTTCCTCCATAAAGCTTCTACTGGCTATATCTGCTGTTAGAACTTGTATGTGAACTCTGCATAACCTAAATGACCATTCTTGCCAGTAGGATATATTCTCTTAATCACGTCTCCACCAAAGATCTGAGCATAATAGAAACTAAGTCCAATGTGTGGTGAGAATTGATAATCAACGCTCAGATCGAGCAGGTTTGCTAGTGACTTTTTACCATTTGAAGGTCTACCAACAAACCCAAAAGTCTCTCTTTGAAAAGCTCCTCCACCCAGATACCATAGGTCTTTACTGTTGCTTAGTCGCAGGTTGTGAAGATCGGCTCTTAGGTTTAGTTTCTTGCTAGGTCTCAAGATAGTTTGTACAAAAACATCCTGATTATTCATCAGGTTAAAAAATGGCATCCTTGCGTATATGCGTGGAGTAGGAAGGATCTGAAAGAAAGTGTTTTGAGTGTTATCTGTAGGGTCTCCGTCTCCTGTTGATCTGAAATAGCCCGCCCTAAACCAAGGCTTGAGTGCAAGGTTTGGCTGATAACCACCTTCTACAGCAATAGACCCAGCTCTCTGGTCTAACCTACCAAAGCTGCCAACTTGAAATGCCCCCCAAACTAGTACATCTGCTGTACCCTTACCTGCTTTGATTGCACGCAGATAGTTACCACCTATGGTAGTGATGCTGATAGGATCTCTGTCTGCTACACGAGCAGCCAATGGACGGTTGTCAACCTTCAACACTTGACGGCTGTCACGATAGTATAGAGCGAACAGACGCGCTTCACCTTGAAACTGCTTTTGTCCACCCGACACGGTTGTTGGATGTAGTGCTCTGTTAAAAGATGTATAGAAAAAGTTTACATCCTCTAGATTTCCTGCACCTTCAACTTGAAAAACGCCTACTGTAGGACGTGCAGCAAGTAATGTCAGACTGGTTTGAGCAGTTCCTGTATTGAAATGGACACCATCAAAACTACGTCCTACGTGAGTAAATCCAAAGGGGCCTAGTAGACGTTCGGCTATCCTTTGCCTTTTTAATGTATTGACTGTTGGATTAGGAGACTGTAGTTCTAGACCATCACTATACTCAAACCTACCAGCTCTCAGTGCTGTCGTGTAAGATCCTTTTGTAAACTTCCAGCGTAAGAATAGCTGCTTTAGAAAGAAGCCTACTCGCTCGTCTCCACTGGCAGCAGCATAGTTTCCTCCCAACCCAAGAATTCCTTGTGGAGCAGCAGCCACTGCACCTCGTGGCAAGCCACCAAAAGAAGGAAAAGCTCCTTCAACTTGCCAATCAAGAGACTGTTCACCAAAAGAGTGCTTACCTTTTAATGAAAGACGAAAGATAGACCCAACATAATCGTACTTGCTATCTTTGTTGGGCACATCAAACCAGGCCCAGTTCTCGTAGCGAGTACGAAAACTTCCAGAAACTTCTACGGGGCCAACTTTTATTGGCTGGATGTCTGGAGCTTGGGCATTTGCCAAAAAAGCATTGGTGAGGATCAAGCAGAAACAGAACAGAGCCATAAAATACATTTTTTGGGGTCTAACGTTTTTCTTCATATTGCTCCTTTTTAGAGTATCGGTCTTCTGTGCTTGGCGACTTTTCATATAAACAAAACCTGTGCCACAGAAATTTGGTAGAATAGCCCTTCTTTAAAGCGATTAGATGATATAAATCACGTTTTTTCAATGAATTACCCACAATAGACTATACTAGCTTACACTAGCTATATAAACAGAAAAGAGAGACACATTCATCAAA
>JAEUQL010000562.1 GCA_016789295.1 Blastocatellia bacterium
TCTTTGGCAATTATGAGATCACAACTACAGTTTTTGTAAACATGCAAGTGGAAAGATCCTTACTACTGGTCAGATTTTCAACTACAATGTGAATAAATAGACGAGAAAATAGATGTTAGAAAAGAAGGAATGGAATTTAACTCAACAAGCTTTTGATAAACTTCTACTACAACTGCATCCAAACCGTGAATCTGCTGCAAAAGAATATGAATCTGTTAGGGTAAAACTTGTTAAATTCTTTGAATATCGTAGTTGTGCATTTGCGGAAGAGTATGCTGATGAGACAATAAATCGAGTAGTAAAAAAGATAGAGTTAGGAGAAGTTATAGAAAAGCCATCGAGCTATTTTTTAGCTGTTGCCCAAAATCTTTTTAAGGAATATAAAAGAAAGGGTAAACGTGCTGCTGAAAGTATTGAAACTATTCCATATTCTGCTTTACCTACTATTGATCCGTTGAAAGAAGAGAGATTAAAGACCGAAGTTTTGGATCAAGAGCAGCTACTAGAAAGGTTACGAAACTGTCTAAGTAAACTTCCACTAGCAGATAGAGAACTAATAATGAACTATTATGAAAACTCTGGAAAAGTAGGAATAGAGAACAGGAAGTTAATTGCACAAGCTACAGGACTTTCTCTTAGCCACCTTAGAATACGTATTCACCGTTTAAGGGCAAAATTGGAGGAATGTATAAAGAAAAAAATGGCATAATTAACTGTTATATGTAAGATTAGTATAGAGGTAGAAAAATGGAGTTTACAGACAAACAGAGAAGACAACTTTTTGACTATATACTTGGAAAGCTTTCTGAAGAGGAGAAAGAGGGCATTGAAAATAGCTATTTCGAGGATGATAATTTTTTTGAACAACTGCTCATTGCTGAAGATGAGTTAATAGATGCTTACATAGAAAATAGCCTTTCTAGAAAAGACAAAGAGTTATTTGAAAAGAATTTTCTTATTACAGAAAAGCGTAAAAAGAAATTAGCTTTTGCAAAAACATTATTTGAAACAATAAGAGACTCAAAAGCAGTTACTAATAAGGGAATCAAATTACCTCTTTGGCAGCAATTTAATGCTATTTTTAATATATTTCATTATAGACAAGTGATATGGATAAGTGCAGCGACTATTTTGGCTTCCTCTATTTTGTGGTTTGTATTAACAAATAATAGTAATAAATCAAATGAAAGTAGATTTGAGATTACTAAAAAACAAGAAGAAACTAAGCAACCACTTCCACCCGTGAAAGTGGAAAATGGAACACAGATAGAGTCTGGTACCAAGAAATCTAAAGATCCTTTACGTGTTAGTAACAAGGTCTCTCTATACTTGGAATTATCTTTTAGAGTCAGAGGTGAGAGAGGTGAAAAAAAGAATCAGTCTATTAGAATAGGGAAAGATGTAAGACTTGTAGATATCTATATTCCTTTTGGAATTTCCGGGGTTTATACAATAAATATAAGAAATCTTGAAACAGACAAAGTTATTTGGAGCGAGAAGAGGGAAGGTTTGAATAGTCAAAAAGCTAGAAAATATTTACACGTAGAGATCCCTGCAATGCTACTAGTGGAAGGTAGTTATTTTCTCGAGCTTACCAGTTTACCTGAAGATATAGATTCTGATAGCCAATACTATTTTGAAGTATTAAGATAGATTTTGATCTACATCTATCTCTAGATTTAATTTCTGTACTATGGCGTTGTTACCAAACCAATCGATTATGTTTATGCAGGCATAGTCTTGGGCAATTTTTAGCCAGTTTTCTGGTTGTAATTCGAGAGCACGCCCTAGAAGCATTCTGTTTACTCCTCCATGAGCGACAATAGCTATATCACCTTCTAGGTGTTTTTCAAGTATCAGGTTAAAAACTCTGTCTATGCGTTCATAGAACTGATCAAAAGATTCTCCATTGGGGTACTGAAACTGTTTGGGTTTAGTAAAGAGTTCTGCTACAAGCTCTGGTGAAATTTTTTGAACTTCAGCAAAAGTTTTTGCTTCCCAATCACCCATATAAACTTCACGTAGAGCTTCTAGTTTTTCTGGTTTCAAATTATGCTCTGCAGCAATCAGGTCTGCAGCGAATGCTGCACGCTGTAAGTCGCTAGAATAGACTGCTCTTATAGGCTTTGATGAAAGATAAGCAGCCACTTTTTGAGACTGTTTTTGGCCTTTTAGAGAAAGTCCTACATTGGTGAACCCATGACAGGTAGTTCCTGCACCTGTTGCTACTTCACCGTGTCTGATAAGGTAGAGCCTGAGCCGTTTTGAAAAGATACTCATATTAGACCTCTTTCTGCAGTGGTAAGAATCACTGCTAGTAGATAAGTAGCTACTTCTGTGAGTTGATTTGTAGCACCTAGTGCATCACCTGTCACACCATTAACTCTTTTACGATAATAGGTACCAGTTGTGAATACCACGAGAGATACTACAGCTAGGAACAATAATAGAGTAGTCAGTGGTAACAGTAATAGCGGCAAACAGAGTGTAAGAGAACCTACAAGAAGCTCTTTTCCTCCTATGCGGCGTGCAACAAGCCCTCCTTGTCCTTTGCCTTGAGATGAAGGGTCATCAGCAACTGCATAAGGAAGCCAGAAGCAGAGAGGTAACACTGTCCAACGTCCTGCAGTCTGTCCTAACAGATACCAGTAGAAAAGATTTTTTGGTGAGCTTTCTGCTATATGTGTTAAAAGATTGTATTTAGCAAGTATCAAAAATATGAGTGCCAATGAGCCAAAAGTTCCTATTCTGCTATCACGCATGATACGCAGTACATCATCTTTTTTCCATCCTCCACCAAAGCCATCAAAAGCATCTGCAAGCCCATCTTCGTGAAAACCGTTTGTTATAAATGCAGAGTAGATTACAACTACAAGAACAGATGTTGATAAGGGAAGTAGATTAAAAGATACTAGAAAAAGAAGTCCAC
>JAEUQL010000563.1 GCA_016789295.1 Blastocatellia bacterium
CCGCAGTTTATAAGAGTGCACAAATCTTGGATTGTAAATAAAGAACACATTAAAAATTATTCCAAATCCGATCTTTCAATTCAACTTTCAAATGGTTTGTTAACTAAACTTTCCAAATACAAAAAAGCAGAGTTTGAAACTGCTATTTGGGGAAATCTGATCTTTGTCAATCTTAGCAAAGATAGTCCTACATTAGCAGATTTTTTAGGAGATATTCCAACACGAATTGCCTGTCACGACATACAGAGTATGAGTTTTGCTGCTCGTAAAGACTGGTATGTTGACTGCAATTGGAAGGTGTATGTTGATAACTACCTCGAAGGCTACCATATCCCAACTGTTCATCCTAACCTCAACAAAGAGCTTGACTACAGTGAGTATATAACTGATACAGGACGGTACTATTCTGTACAATATTCACCAGTTAGGAATAGAGAAGGATCGAGAATAGGTGGCAAAGGTAATAATAGACAGGCACAGTACTTCTGGCTCTTTCCTAACCTGATGATCAATGTCTATCCAGACAACTTTTCTACTAACCTAATAATTCCTATAAGCCCCACACGTACATTAACTATATTTGAATGGTATTTTCTAAACCCTGATCAAGAAGAGGTTCAGAGAGCGATCAAACAGACTATAGAGTTTAGCGATGAGATACAGATCGAAGACATTGCTATTTGTGAAGCAGTGCAGAAAGGTCTAAAGTCTAAGACATATGACAGAGGAAGGTACTCGGTAAAACGTGAAAATGGGGTTCATCACTTTCACACTCTGTTGGCTAACTACTTTGGTTGAAGTTGATAGAAAAAGGGGCATTAAAGCCCCTTTTATTGAAGAATAAGTTAGAACTTGAATACTCCACCATTGAAGCTGGAAGAAGAGTTGCAGGCAGCAACAGTACCCTCTCGGTTACCACTGGCTGTACTGAAGTTGCTCTCCCAAACGGCTGTACTTCCATCATACTTGACAAATTTGTACTGGATTGATGCACCTGCTGGAAGATTGACAGTTCCGCTCCAAGTAGCATTTGCGCCTGACCCTTGAATGGTCAGCTTAAAACCGCTTGCAGGATTCCAGTTACCAAGGGCTGCTTGGTTGCCAACAACATAGAGGCTCTGTCCAAAAGTGGTATTTGCATTGCTGATGGTGAATGTGACTGGAACGGTTGTACAAGTTCCACCTCCGCCACCACCTCCGCCGCCAGAAGCCATTGTCCAGACGGCATAATTTGTTCCTGATGCAGCTAGTGTCCAACCACTGCCAGGATTCCAGGTATTTGGCCCAATCTTCATTGCAACTTTGCTATCGATAATTGCTGCGTAGAGGCCATTCTCTGCACGGCTTATCTGTACACTGGAAGTTGATGTAATACCAGCAGCTTTGCGTACATCTACGAGGGCTTTTATCTGAGCACGCATTCCCCAATTATATACGTGTGGATAGTAGATTGTTGGGATACCTGGGTGGGTCAAAATATAGGCATAGCCTTCCATTACTTTGTTACAAGGTACTGGCCAATGTCTTTGACCTACGTTGCAGCTTTCACTTGGGCCAGTGTCGTGGTTATCAACGAATGTAACCATCTTTTGTGCCCACCAACCAATACCACCAGCAGGCTTACCATCACTTGCTCTCAGTCTCCAGTATTCATTATCTGTAAGAGCTTTGTTTAGAAGACCTTTAGTAGTAAAGTCAAATGCACCACAAGTTCCTTGAGTTCCATCTACCCAATTTACAAGAAGTTGACGATGTGCATTGACATTATTGTAATCCAAGTCTGTCCAGATCTCACCGACACAGAAGTCTGGAGTAAATGCATCGTGATACTCTTTGGCGTAGCTTGCGGCATAGCCCTTCGAGTAGTCATAGCGAATGCCTGTAAAGCCTACGCCCTTGAGTTTCTGATTCATCCATTGTTTGATGCTATCGCGCACATATAGTTGGGAGTGATCTATATCACGAGCTGCACCGTAAGGATCGCCACTGTCAAAGTTTCCTGTTGCTCCTGGCCATTCATCGTTTCTTGCAACTGCATTAGACTGCCAGGTTGGATTTGTAAAATCTGCCCAATCCCGTGTACCTACACGGTGATTTATCACTATGTCTGCTACCGACTTGATCCCTTTTGCCGAAAGTGCAGAGATTGCATCACGTAACTGGTATTCAGCCCCATACTTTGAATCTAGAAGGTTCAACTGACGTGGCAGATAGCCTTCATTTGAGGCTGCGTCAGATGGAGGTGGAAACCAGACGTGTGTAACACCAAGACCTTGAAGGTCTGTGGCCTTATTCTTTATATCGTCATACCAGCCAAAATTGTAGTTGGCAGAGTGCCAGTGAAACCCTTGAAACAGAATGGCTGTACTACCTTTGCTCTGCTCCGTTGCTGCACTTGTTTTTTGTGACGTTGATGGCAAAAGCACAGCAGTTGTCATTGCTATTGCCATACATAGAGCTATGACAAAGCTTCTGACTAAGCCAGTGCGTGCTGTTTTTCTCATTTTCAATTTCTCCTCAGGATTGTTTCTATTTGAGTAGTTTTTGATAAGTCTCGACCTGTTTCTGATATCAGCTTGAACATCTCTTCGAGCATCATTCTGCTTGGTCTTGAAGATCTACAAGTGAGACTGGGGAATAATAGATACAATTGCTATTAAAGTACAAAATGCAATATATTTCAAGTCCATATCAATAATATAGTAGTCTTTTTAACCAGCAATTAAACACAACCTCTTCACCCGGTTTTAAGTATTAATGAGCAATTTTTCTACGTAGTTATATTACCACTAAATCAATCTACAAAGTCTTAGCTAGAGTCAATAAAAATCTGCTAACAGCTATTAATAAACTACTTTATTAATAGTAAAAATCTGTAGAATGGCAGATCTATTTTTGTAGTAATAAGTACTACTTCAACTTTGAGTG
>JAEUQL010000564.1 GCA_016789295.1 Blastocatellia bacterium
CTGGCACGTGTTGCTAACATTAGTTCAAGGCTTGTAAACATAGATATAAATTCTCACCAGAGACCTTCAGAAGAGATATTACGCTATATTGAAGACTCTGCAAATATGCTAGCTCCACTTGAAGAGATTCTGCCAATATGTCGGCAGTGCCCAGCAAATCTTAACAATGAAGAGAGCGAGCTATTGGGTGAGACTATAGGCTGTTTAGGCAGGATAAACTACCCAATAGATAAAGATTTTGAGCATTTTTTGGCAAACCGTCTCCAGTTGGTATTTGATGTAGTAGATGTAGACCACTGGCCACGTGTTCTGCACGTGCTCATAGATAGAGAGTCACCTTTTGATGGTGAAGCCACAAAGAACTTACGCCGTGTAACCACACCCGATGGTTTGAGGTTTTTCGAGCTTCGTTTTGGTATCAAGCTCTACAGAGCAGCCTCTCACATCACTACAGATAACCTCTTTGATCTTCTAGCAGGTTTTGCATCTACAGATGATGGAGCCAGCAGCTATCCAAGAGAACTTCCAGTAATGGCACTAGCCGACTATATGGAACTTTTTGAAGCTCTTTTTGATCAGAATTTGAGCAGTGAAGAGCGAAAGAGGGTGAAGACTTCTAGCAGATCTTTCAATCAATTCCTTCGTTACATTGCTGCTGTAAGAAAGGCAGATGAATTGCAGTCCAGACTTCTACTTGATTGAAGCAGGGTTTCTATATTTCGCTCCTGTCTGGATAGACAACTTCGTGGCAACGTAGGCAGAGAGTATCTTCCCGCAGTTGACAATCATCGTCACTGCACTCCCAAAACTCACCACAGTAGCGGCAAGAATGGGTGTGGAAGCCCCGTTCTACTCCTGGCTCTAGACTTTCATCCCATTCTTCATACTCGTGCATAGACAACTGTTATATACCTGTTGGAGATTTGAAAGCTTGGCTATCTTGAGGAAGTTTTTCGGCCAGAAACTCCCCGCGAGCAATAGCATCAGCAAACACTCTAGCAAGTTCAGGATCAAACTGTGTTCCACTACAGCGAAGCAGTTCTTCATAAGCTTGTTGTTGGCTGAGTGCATCACGGTAAGGTCGTGTTGTAGTCATTGCATCAAATGTGTCTGCAATGCTAACAATTCTTCCCATAAGTGGAATATCTTCTCCACCAATACGTTGTGGATAGCCTCGGCCATTGAAATGTTCATGATGACAGTAGATGCAAGGAACAGTATTATGCAACTGTTTAACGTGTTCAACAATTCGCATACCAAATTCTGGATGGCCTTGAATGATTCTGCGCTCCTCTTCGTCGAGTTTTCCAGGTTTATTAAGGATATGGTCACGGATTCTTATTTTGCCAACATCGTGTAGCAGCGCACCAATTTCGACTATTTTTACATCCTCTTCTGACATGCCTATTTCTCTTGCGAGAAAGACCGAATAGTAAGAGACTCTGCCAGAATGGCCACAGGTATAGCTGTCGCGAGCATCTATACATTCAACCAGCATCTTTATTGAAGCCATAAAGAGTGATTCAAGCCTTGCATAAAGGCGAGAACTTTCCAACTTTCCAGCAGTCTGTCGTGCTAGCATTTCTGCAATTTTCTTGTCAGAAGATTTAAATGGAGAGGTGTTTTTACGAAACAGGCTTAAAACTCCTATTGGGTTAGCACGTTTCAAAAATACTGGGACATGGAGTTGAGTAAGGACAAGACCGCTATCTTTTCCAACAGGAGCACTAACAATCTGTGTTTTAGGTTTTTGTAGACACTGTGACACAAAAGTATCGTTGTCTTTGTAGCTCAAAGACGATTTTGGAATAGACTGTTTTGACTGAACTAGCTCTAAGTATCCATTGTCCTCTTCATTGACAAGTACAAGCCGTCCAGCTTTGCACTTAACTCTACCAATAGCTTCATTGAGCATTTCATTGGCTACTTCTTCAAAACTTGGTAAACATTCAAGCTTTTCACTGATGTCATAAAGAAGAGTTAACTCTTCATACTTCTCCATAAGTTCAAGCACAGCAGCACGTTCAGCCCCACTGAAATGGATACAGCTTTGCACTGTTGTTGCCAAGCTTTGCAGCAGTTCATTATGAATCTGGTCTGAAAGTAATGAGTCTGCAGAGCGAGACATACAAAGCAGCATTAGTGTGTTTTTGTTAGAGTCATAGAGCTTGGCAGTGGAGACATAGTGGCTATCAACTATCTTGTCAAAATATGTCTCCTCTGTGTGTTGTGCATACTGCCAAAAATGCTGACCAGTGTCACCAATTGTTAAAGGTGATTCTGTTCCTGCTTGCAAAAGTGCTTTTCCATCGTTTCTGTATACAACAATGCTAACTTTATGTGTCTTGGCCAAAGTATTTGCAAGTGGTTCTATGGATGCCAGAACAGACTGAAGGTAGGGCATTCCTTCTCTCCTCCTGAGATTTTTGGTTCCGCGTGATGATTCTCATCAAATGAATTAAGTTACTCGTAGTTGAACTAATGAAAGAACGCTCTATAAAGAAGAAAGCTTTTATAAATAGCTTAATAATCTTACTTTTGGCAATTATGGGCAATTAGTAGATCCAGATATTTTACCTTTCCACAATTGGCATCCTCCCGGTTTTGAAAAAGGGGGATTCCTTGAAACGAGGTTGAAACAACACACCTAACATCTAAAAAAATTCTCAGTTGAGAAGTTTCACCTTTCATTAGCTCTACTTTCTTTGATTGCTGGTAGTTGCTGAGCCTGCATTAGATGGGTGATTGTCTTGCCACAGAGTTTGTAAGCTTCTCGTCTCTCTTGCAGGGCTGCTTTGTAGAAGTTTCTGCAAATGTCGAGCGTGTTGCTCACTGCATTACTTATTTTTACTCGATATTTGTATGCTTTTCTCATATATCTACTCTTTTACTCTTTGCACGTATGGCTTAATTAATTCAAGCA
>JAEUQL010000565.1 GCA_016789295.1 Blastocatellia bacterium
CTTGGTTTCTAACCACCCCACAGTCTATGTACACTGTACAGCCGGTCTGAACCGCTCACCAACAGTTACTATAGCTTACCTCTATCTCTATCGAGGATTTTCCCTAGAAAATGCTATCTCGAAGATGCGAGACTCTAGGTACTGTGAACCGTATCCAGAACTTATAGATTAGCTTAAAAGTCTTAAGACTATCTTTACTTTTGTGAAAGGATCTTATGTCTATAGAAGTAGTAGCTGTGTTAGGTGCAGGAACTATGGGAAATGGTATAGCCCAAGTTGCTGCAACCACTGGATTCAAAGTCTATTTGCAAGACATCAAACAAGAATTTATTGACAAAGGGCTTTCTAATATTAGGAAAAATTTGGATAAAGGAGTAGAAAAAGGCAAGCTCAGTCAAGAAGTTCGTGATAAAACTCTATCTAATATCATAACTACCACAGATCTCGAAGAAGCAGCTAAGACAGCCCACCTTATAATTGAAGCTGTACCAGAATCTTTAGAACTTAAACAACAAATATTTACAAAGCTTGATGCAGTTTGCCCACCAGAAACTATTTTTGCAACCAATACTTCTTCTCTCAGCATAGCAGAGATAGCTACCGCTGTAGAACGGCGTCAACTTTTCTTGGGTATGCACTTCTTCAATCCTGTACATATAATGAAATTACTTGAGATAGTGCGTGGACCAGAAACATCCAACGAAGTAGTAGAAAAAGTGGTAGGGATAGCAAAAATGCTTGGAAAAGAACCCATCATTGTGCGTGACAGTCCTGGTTTTGCCTCAAGCCGCCTTGGTATAGCACTTGGCTTAGAGGCTATGAGAATGTTAGAACAAAATGTAGCTTCTGCTGCAGATATCGACAAAGCTATGGAGCTTGGTTACAACCATCCAATGGGGCCACTCAAACTAACAGACTTAGTAGGATTAGATGTCAGGCTCAATATTGCCGACTACCTACACTCTACACTCGGTAGTGAAATTTTCAAAGCACCACAAATTCTTAGACAGAAAGTAGCTGAAGGAAGATTAGGCAAAAAAACTGGTGAAGGATTCTATAAGTGGAACGAATAGTTCAGTCTAGAACTGATTAGGAGATAAGCAATGTACGAAAATATTTTAGTTGAAGTACGTGGCCGTGTTGCAATTATAACTGTCAACCGACCCAAAAAACTTAATGCTCTCAATATTGCAACACGTAGTGAACTTGTTGCAGCAGTTGAAGAGCTACGCAACAATTCTGAAGTACGTGTTATTGTACTGACAGGAGCAGGTGACAAATCATTTATTGCTGGAGCCGACATAGGAGAATTTGAAGGCCGTACAGCTCTAACACAAAGAGAAGTCATGCGTGGTACAAGGGCTTTTGATGTCCTCGAAGAATGCCCCAAACCAGTCATTGCAATGATCAATGGGTTTTGTCTGGGTGGTGGTTGTGAACTAGCTCTTAGTTGTGACATAAGAATTGCAGCAGAAACAGCAAAGCTTGGCCAGCCAGAGATCAACCTTGGAATAATTCCAGGTGGTGGCGGTACACAAAGACTGACACGTCTTGTAGGCGAAGGTAAAGCTATGCAACTCATACTTACAGGCGATATGATAGATGCTTCCGAGGCTAAAGCCATAGGTCTGGTCAACGAGGTAGTTCCAGCAGCAGAGCTTGAGTCCTACACAATGACTCTTGCCAACAAAATAGCAGAGAAAAGCCCTATAGCTTTGCAGATGGCCAAAGAATCAGTAAAGAGTGCTGCCAGAATGAATCTACGTGAAGGTCTTGAGCACGAAATCGATCTCTTCGCACTCTGCTTCTCTAGCGAAGACAAAGAAGAAGGGGTCAAAGCTTTTCTTGAAAAACGCAAGCCAGAATTTAAGGGTAGATAATATATTAGGAGTCAAAAAATGAAGACCATAAGAATCGCCAGCGGACAAGGTTTTTGGGGAGACTCTATAGATGCTCCAGTACATCAGGTTGAAGGGGGTGATATAGATTATCTGATGCTAGACTACCTAGCAGAAGTTACTATGTCAATTATGCAAAAGCAGCGTGCGCGTGACCCAAAACTTGGTTATGCCAAAGACTTTGTACCATTGATGGAGCGGATACTACCTCAGTGTGTAAAGCGTAACATCAAAGTCATAGCAAATGCGGGTGGGGTCAATCCACGAGGTTGTGCTGAAGCAGTAAAAGCAGTAGCCCAGAAACTTGGCATTGAAGTAAAGATAGGTATTGTTGCTGGTGATGATATTATGGAAAGGCTCGATACCCTTATAGAAGAAGGTATAGAACTTAGAAGTATGGATACGGGCGAATCGCTTACAACGGTTCGCTCACAGATACAAAGTGCAAATGTCTACTTTGGAGCCTGGCCAATAGTGGAAGCCTTAAGACAAGAAGCACAAATAATAATTACAGGTCGGTGTACTGATACTGGATTGACACTAGCTCCTATGATCTACGAATTTGGCTGGAAAGAAGATGACTGGGATAAACTCGCTGCAGGAACTATCGCTGGACACACTATAGAATGTGGAGCACAAGCTTCAGGTGGAAATTGTCAAGTCGAATGGGAAAGCATTCCAGATCTTGCTAACATTGGCTATCCTATTATTGAAGCTAGAGAAGATGCGACTTTTGTTATTACAAAACATCAAAATACTGGAGGAAGAATCACTTCAGCAGTAGTTAAAGAACAACTTCTTTACGAAATGGGTGATCCCAAAAACTACATAACTCCAGACTGCATAGCAGACTTTACAACAATTCATCTTGAAGACTTAGGAAGTGATCGCGTCCGTTTTCATAGTATTAAAGGTTATCCTGCAACCGAAAGTTACAAAGTTTCTATCAGCTACCAGTCTGGTTACAAAGCTGTTGGTACACTTGTTTATGCTTGGCCAGATGCTTACAAGAAAGCAAAAG
>JAEUQL010000566.1 GCA_016789295.1 Blastocatellia bacterium
TGGCTACCACATACCTGCAACCAATCATCCAGACTATTATCCATTGTCTGTTTTGCAGAACATACTTTTTTCAGGTGAAAGCTCTCGTGTTTACAAAAGATTGGTAAACAAAGACCAACTTGTAATCTCTGTTTTTGGCTCTTCCGATCTCGCATTTGACCCAACTCTCTTCTATATAACTATGCAAGTAAAGCCGGATGTTGCACCCGAAGCGGCTGAAAAAGCTCTCTATGAAGAGCTTGAAAAAGTAGCCAAAGGCGACATTAAAGAAGAAGAACTACAGAAAGCTAAAAACTCTCTTCTAGTTACCTTCTATTCATACTTCAAAACTATTGCTTCAAAAGCAAATGCCATTGGTAATGCTGAAGTCTTTTTTGGAGACTACAAGAAACTTCTCTCTACACCAGAAGATTTTAACCGTGTAAAACTCGAAGACCTCCAGCGAGTAGCCAACAAGTACTTTAAGCCACGCAATCGCACTGTAGTCACTCTAGTTCCAACACCAGAAGAGAAAGAAGAGAAACCACAAGTAACAGAAAACAGAGGAGCAGCAGAATGAGATACCTATTACTAATTGCATTCCTACTTTTTGTTTCACAATCAGCACTAGCAACAGAAAGTAGTCTTAAACTCCCTCCCTACAAAAAGGTCAAACTTACAAACGGTATGACACTTTTTTTGGTTGAACAGAACGAGATTCCACTAGTTAACTTCAGCATAGCTCTTCGTGCAGGTTCAACGGGCGATCCCAATGGTAAAGAAGGACTGGCCAGCATTACAGCAAGTATGCTGCGAAAAGGTACAAAGACAAGAACTGCAGATAAGATCTCTTCCGAACTAGACTTTGTTGGTGGCTCACTCTTCTTTGGTGCTCGCTTGGAGTACTCGGCTGGGGCTGCAGAGTTTCTCAAAAAAGACTTAAATGTTGGCCTTGACCTCTTGAGCGATGTACTGATAAATCCAACTTTTCCAAAAGACGAACTTGACAAGCTTCTCAAAAAGAGAATTGATGAAGTAATACAGACGAAAGAGTCCCCTGATGTTGCAATAGATCAGTATTACGATAGCTATCTCTATGCAGACCATCCCTATTCACGCCCTACTAGAGGTAGTGAAAAGAGCCTCGCAAACATCACTTTGGATGATGTAAAGAAGTTTTATGACGATTACTACACACCAGAAAATTTAATAGTTGCTGTTGTGGGTGACTTTACAACATCTCAAATGGAAGCACAAATCCGCGAAAAATTCGAAAAGTGGACAAAAAAATCTTCTCAAAGCAGCTCAAAACTCTCAGAACCTACCCTATCCAAGGGCCATAGGCTACTACTTGTAGACAAACCAGATGCAACACAAACTTACTTCAACATCGGCAACACATCTGTAAACCGCTACAATCCAGACAGAGTAGGAATTGATGTTGTAAATACCCTTTTTGGAGTTAGATTTACCTCAATGCTCAACACCGCTCTCAGAATTAACTCTGGCCTCAGTTATGGAGCAGTGTCAAACTTTAACCTCTTGAAGGCTGGCGGTGATTTTCGAATATCAACCTATACACAGAATGCCACTACAGAAAAAGCTATGGACTTGGCACTCGATATACTCAAACAACTACACGAAAAAGGTATCACCGAAGAGCAACTAAAATCGACCAAAATCTATGTCAAAGCCCAAATGGCAACAACTCTTGAAACAAGCGGTCAAATAGCAGCACAGTTGACTAACCTCGAAATCTATGGCCTTGATGAAAAAGAGATAAATGACTATTTTTCTAAAGTTGATTCCTTAACTCTTGACCAAACAAAACAGATAATCGCAAAATACTTTCCTCTAGAAAATCTAGTATTTGTTTTGATTGGCAAAAAAGACGATGTGGGTGAAGTAATAAAGAAATATGCTCCAAAGATCGATACAAGAAAGATAGAAGCACCAGGCTTTAACTAACCTACAGACTTACTAAATTCAAATTGCAAACAACCTACAACTCATAAGCTTCCCCGCGTTTTATCGCGGGGAACTGAAGTATGTATAGTGGTGAGTAGTGTTAGTGATGCTACAAAACTTAAAGCTACCTATTTTAACACCACAACGCAATTTTGATGCACCTTCTTCCAAATACCTGTCTTTACAACATTTTGACTCTTAAAGTAACTTCTAAACGCAATAAAATCAGTAGTCAAAAGCCATGTATGCTATTTATAATTTTCAATCTAATTCTATACAATGCTTATGCTTTATCTAAGAACAACCTATCTGAATCACAACTACTAAGCATTAGGTCTTTTGAAAACCATTCAACTTGTAAAAATATAATTTTACTGACTTTTAAAGAGATTGCCCCCCTGATTAATTTAGGGGGGCATTGACTTAAGTGTTTAGGTCATTAGCGATACAGGTAAAATTGCATAGTAGATGTTCCTACTATACCACAGCTAGTAACAAAGTAAACTGTTGCGTATGCAAAGGTTCCATAACCACAACTTCCTGAATCATACACAAACCAAGTTGCTTGGTCAGATGAAAGATAAGAGGGGTAGGCATATATGCATTGTGAGTTACTAAATGAGACATAAGTTTGAGTGAGAGAATTTGGACTATTTACTATTCCTGTTACTGAGGCACCATCTCCCCTAATATAAACATACTTATCTAAGAAAGTACTAGGTAAAATATTCATACTACAAGCAGGAATAACAACAAATCCCCCATAAGCAGGTGATAGACCTGCACTGTTGTAAACTACAATACTACAAGTGCCCACAGAAATGTTGGGAACATAAGCAGTTATTTGGCTGTCAGAGTTTATGGTGAAAGAAGCTGCTACACCACAGAAAGTTACTTGTGAAGCTGTGCTAAATCCTGTACCGTAAATAGTAATAGCTGATCCTACAGTTCCACTGTTAGGAGA
>JAEUQL010000567.1 GCA_016789295.1 Blastocatellia bacterium
GTAAAAGTACTCTTTCTGGCGGCAAATCCCAAAAACACAACTCCATTGGCCATTGATGAAGAGATGAGAGAGATTAGCAACAAGATACGAGCAGCCGAAGACAGAGACTTGATTGATGTAGTCTCGGCTTGGGCAGTTCGTCCAGACGATCTGCTGCAATATCTGAACCAACACAAACCAGAAATAGTTCATTTTAGTGGTCATGGAACTAGTAAAGGTGAACTAGTACTGTTAGACCAAGATCGAGAACCCAAACCTGTAAGCCCTCAAGCACTAAAAGCCCTCTTTTCAACACTTAAAGACAATATAGAAATAGTAGTTTTGAATGCTTGCTTTTCAAAGATTCAAGCAGAGGCAATTAATGAAGTCATAGATTATGTTATAGGAATGAACAGTGCTATTGGAGACCGAGCAGCTATTATCTTTGCAGCATCTTTCTACCGTGCACTTGGATTTAACAGAACTATACAGGAAGCTTTTGATCAAGCAAAAGTAGCTCTTATGCTAGAAGGAATCCCAGAAGATAAGACTCCAGAGTTGCTAGTAAAGAAGGGTGTTTCAGTGGACAGATATATTCTTCCTGCCAAAGCTTCTGAAACTAAGGATAATAACCCAAAGTATGTTGTCAATATTGAGCAAGCCAAAGACTTTCATATAGGTGACAAAAAGTAATAGAAGGAGGATTGACATCCTCCTTAATTCTATTTGTTCTGTTGATTGGACGGCTGATTGGAAGCTGGAGCCGATGCAGCAGGCCGGTCTGGTTCGCTCGATATAAAATACTTTGTTATGTCATTAAAGATCACAAAACCCATAAGTAGTACTAGCATAACAAAGCCAAATTGCATCATCTTTTCTTTCAGAGAAAGAGAAAGTTTAACTCCCAGTAACCCTAACAATCCTTCGAGAAATATCATAAAGATATGTCCACCATCAAGAACTGGGATTGGAAACAGGTTGAATATTCCAAGGTTCAGGCTGAGAAGAGCCATAAGGCTAAAGAGTGATTCGAAACCGCCACGTTTGAATGCTTCACCTGAAATTGCTGCAATGCTTATCGGACCTGCAAGAGCATCTTTTGCTTTGCGCTCACCTGTGAATATCTGTCCAAGAGCTTCTTTTGTGAGAACTACTATTTCGAGGTTTTTGTTAAATGAGTATTTGACTGCTTCAAAAAATGGCTTGTTTGCATTCAAAGTCGGGATTGGAGTGATAGCACCTGGTCTGAAACCTATGACAACAACACCTTCCTGACGGTATGGTTTCATCTTGAGATCTAGTTTTTGGCTGTTTCGCTCGACAGAAACTATCACCTCCTTACCTTCAAGGTTCTGTATAGACTGACGTAACCATTCAAAATTCTTTACCTGTTCACCATTAAGAGCTACTATCTTGTCACCTTTTTTGAGGCCAGCTTGTTCTGCAGGAGTTCCTTTGGTTATATCATCAACATTTACAAACTCTTGCTTGAAGTTTGGAATAAGCCCTGAAGCACCTATTTTCTCTTTACCTACGTAACGAACTTTTGGAGTAATGGTAGTCTCTATTCTCTCTCCATTGCGATCCACAACAATCTTCATCGACCGTTCTGGATTCATATCCGTCTTTATCTCAACATCGTGCCAAACAGGGTTCTCTTTGTTGTCATATAGCAGAATCTTGTCACCAGCTTGAAGACCTGCTGCTGCTGCTGCTGATTCCTGAGCAACACTACCAATCACTGCAGGTTCTGATGGGTAGAGTGGAACGCGAAAGAAGAACATTGCAAGTACAGTTGGAATGGCAAGTGCTGTGATTATGTTCATGAAAGGACCTGCAAAGAGCACTAATAGACGCTGCCAAGCGGGTTTGGCAAGGAATTCGTCACCTGTGTTTTCAAGCTCTTCGTCAAGGTTTTCACCTTTCATCTTGACGTAACCGCCAAGTGGAATGAGACTTATACGATAGTCGGTATCGCCTAACTTGAAACCAAACAGACGAGTTCCAAATCCTAGCGAAAATACATCTACTCTTATCTTAAAGAATTTAGCCACCGCAAAGTGACCCAGTTCGTGAATGAAGATCATTGCTCCAAGCACAAATATAAATGGCAAAATTGTATATAAAAAAGACAAGCTAGTTCTCCTTGTTTATAGCTTTATCAGCCCTCATTCTAGGGTAGAAACTGTCGCTTTCGCAACACCTTTGTATTCTCTTTTCTCCTGTCTTGGTGCACCTTTAGAACCGATTTAAGGCTCAAGCTCAAACTGTTTTTCACCTCAACCCAGAAAGTGGTTTTGAATCAAGCCCTGCTAATCTCCAACTCAATAGCAGACTCATCCCCGTCAGCACTATGAGAATCAGCCCATAAACGGCTGCACTTCCCAGATGGAAGTAACGTAGTTGTGAAGCAATTTCAACTGAAATAGGTTTGCTAGAAGGTACATAAACTAGGATAGATACTACAAATTCGCCCAAAGATGTTGCAAAAGCCATAGCTGTGCCCGAAAGTGCTCCAGGCCAAACTAGAGGTATCAATACCCTTCTGAAGGTGTACCAAAAACTAGCACCAAGCGTTCTACTCGCCTGTTCAAGCGTATCATCAAACTGCTCAAGGCTTGCTTGTACACTCCTGACCACAAGCGGGATGTTTCGCAGAAAATAGATTATTGGAAGTATCCAAAAAGAGCCTACAAGCACCATTCCAGCCGTCATAAATGAAGGACGATTAAAACTGGTCGCAAAACTTATACCCAAAACCGTACCAGGAAGAGCCGAAGGAATCAGTACAAGAAGCGATAACAACCGCCTACCTGTAAACTTTACTCTAACCAAAAGATAGGCTGTTGGAAGTGCAAAAACTAGACTGGCTACTGATGCTATCAAACTCATCTTTAAGCTGTTTATTATAGGTTCTGCAAAAGCAGCT
>JAEUQL010000568.1 GCA_016789295.1 Blastocatellia bacterium
ATGGTTACTTCTTAACCCAGGTTGAGCTTTACTTAAAAGGTAGACAGGAGATATAGAGCTACTTAGTAGCTCTACAGGCTTCTCAACTCCCGCATGTGGAGGCAATGTACGATGATAGAGAGCCATGACTGCTTTGACCAGACCCACCATGCCAGCCGTAGCTCTAGTATGACCTAGCAAGCTTTTAGCTGAACCAATAGCACAGCTTTGTGGTAAGCTCCCAGAATCTTGCAGTACAGTAGTTATAGTCTCGATCTCTGCTTTGTCTCCTACAGAAGTTCCTGTGGCGTGTGCTTCATAAAGGCCAAGGGTATTTGGATTGATGCCAGCTATTTTGTACGCTCTCTTGAAAGCTCGACGTTGTCCTTCGGGTTTAGGAGCCGTTAGACTCATTCCTTTACCATCACTTGATCCTGCAACAGAACGAATGAGAGCATATATTCTATCTCCATTCATTTCTGCATCGGCAAGACGTTTAAGAATTAGAACAACAACTCCTTCACTGAGAACAATACCGTCAGCATTCTGGTCAAAGACACGAGCTTTCCCTTGTGATGAAAGTGCGCGTGTCTTACTAAATGCCATGTATGCTTGTGGTGACTGCTCAAATTCGACACCACCTGTTATTACCATATCAGCAGCACCTAATTGTAGTTCACGTACAGCCATTTCAAGTGCAGCCAAAGATGACCCACAAGCTGCATCTACTGTAAAATTTGAACCTCCAAGGTCAAACCGATTCGAGACTCTTCCAGCTATAATATTGACTAAAATACCTGGATAACTTTCTTCTGTCCATTCTGGCAAGCGTTGCCATACTTCTTCATCAGAACTGTTTATACAAAGAGGTAGAGCACTGCGTGTTTTATAGAGTTGTTCTAGATCCCCGCTGTTTGCTGCACCGAAGAAAACAGATGTCTGTTCACGAAGTTCTTTATCTTCGATGTAGTCACCATAACCGGCGTCACAAAGAGCACGACGTGTTGCCTCTAGTACTAATAGTTGTGGGAGGCTAATAGATGGCAGCGACTTTGGAGGGATACCAAAGTGTAACGGGTCAAATGGTATAGGATCGATAAAACTTCCCCATTTGGAGTAGATCTTGTCACGGCTTGTCTGGTTTGGGTCGTAGTAGAGCCGCCAGTCCCAGCGCTCTTTGGGGATTTCGGTTATAGTATCAACTTTGTCTATCAGGTTACGCCAAAGTGTTTCTACATCCTCTGCTTTTGGCAGAAGACAACCTATACCAACAACAGCAATAGGGCTATCTAATGCTGACACGTCTTTTTGACTTTCTGTTTTTAAGGTTTTTGCCAATTTATTGAGTAAGCTAGTCGAGCCGATAGAGACATCTTCGTGAAGGTTTTTACATCTAAGACGCGATGACCTCAAAGAGGCCACTTCACCTATCATATACATACCTTCATGATACTGTTTTTCTGTCTCTATGTTTGTCAGTAGGGAGTTGGTGCGCTCAAGCCCTTTTGATGCGATTCGCAAACGACCAGCAATGAACTCTTCAAGTTCTTCCCCAATCTCTGAGACCGGTCTGCCTTCGTGCTGCAACTGCTTACGCTTCTGCTCGAACGTGGTAATGAAAGGGGTTGGCGCACAACGTATTTTATGACCTGGGCGAGTTTCAACCGTGACGGTTTGCTGACAGTTGAGTGCTTGGTTTTGAAAGGTTTCAACAATAGCACCTTGCTCTACAGCTTCTTGGGTAAATAGATAAGCTGTTCCCATAAGTACACCAATCTTTACACCACGTTCTACCAGAGGAGCTGCTATTATGGCTGCCATTGCAGCAGATAAAGAATCGTGTATTCCACCAGCAAAAAGTATTTCTACAGGATCTTTCGGGAGGTGGTCTATCAGAGTTTCAACCATACTTTCCCAAAGAACGTAGCTAGAAAGTGGGCCAATGTGCCCGCCGCATTCTGCTCCTTCAAAGACAAATCGCCGCGCCCCTTGTTCAAGAAAGATGCTAAGCAGCCTTGGAGTAGGAACGTGTATATATGTTTTAATAGAACATTTTTCTAAAAAAGCTGCTTGATCTGGGCGTCCGCCAGCAATTAGTGCAAATGGTGGCTTGATTTTTTCAACCACTTCCAACTGTTGCTGTCTCAATTCTGTTGGGACAAAACCTAAGATTCCGATTCCCCAGGACTGTTTATCCAAGACTCTTTTAGCTTCTGAAAGGAGGGTTTCTACTTCTGCTGCTCGCATCATTGCAAGAGCTAGAAGTGGTAGTGCTCCTGTGGTTGCAACTGCCGCAGCAAAAGCCACCGAATCACTCACACGAGTCATAGGCCCTTGCACTATGGGAAAAGAGGTATTGTGAAAACGAGCTAGAGGAGCAGATGGGGCTAAGGGCTGGTATTTAGCAATTGTTTGTATATGGTTACTACTGTATATTGCTCTAAAGAGTTTCTTTACAGTCTTATATTTTTTTGCAAACAGAGCTGCTAATCCAACCATTTGTCCAAATGGCCAAGCGTGTCTGTCAGGGTTACCAATCTTTACTCTCTCTTCAACTACCAAATCCCAAGCAGAAGAGTAGCCGTGTTCTGGAAAATTTGTTGTTATTTCTTCGGCTTTCTCTTTCAAAACTTGGGCAGATGGAAAGTCTGCACGATTGACAATACGATAAGGGTCACCAAAAGGAGAACCAAAAACTGCTGTATCTTCAACGCCTATCTGTTCAATCAAAGCACGATACCGAGCTGGCAAAGGCGATTCGCGTAGTAGCAATAGTATATCGTCGAGAATTACACCTGCAGCACCTGCAACACGGCAAGCTGAAGCTGTATGAATGCCTATCCCTCCTTGTACTATAAAAGGTCGATGCTGCTTTGATAAGTGCTGTGAGAGTATGAAAGCTGACTCATGACCACTCT
>JAEUQL010000569.1 GCA_016789295.1 Blastocatellia bacterium
TGCAAGAACTTTGCGCTCTTGTTCAAGAGCATAGTCTTCGCCTACTTCTAGGCTTGCCTGTTCTATCTCCCGAACTTGAAAATCGAGTATATCGAGTGAGCGTAGTCGTTCGGCCTCGTCGCGCCTCAACTGTTTGAGTTCGCGCTCAAGCTCTCGCCATTTTGTATAAAGAACCTTCAGTTCAGCCCTTTCGCGTTCGTGGCCAGCAAAAAGGTCGAGCAAGTCTAAATGGGCATCTGGATAGAAGAGTGTCTGCTGGTCGTGTTGGCCGTGAATATCTACCAAAAACGGGCGCAGATCTCGAAGAAAACTTACTGAAGTCAATTGGTCATTTATAAAAGCTCGACTGCGTCCTGTTGCAGAGATCTCTCGACGTAGAGTAAGTTCGGATCTATCGGTCTCTATTCCTGCTTCTTCTATTTTTTCAAAAAGTGCTGTATGGCCTTTTATCCGAAAATAGCCTTCGACAAAAGCTTTTGTCTCACCAGACCTGATAACCTCTTGAGACGCTCTGCTTCCAAGTAGTATTGCCAGTGCATCGACAATTATAGACTTGCCAGACCCTGTCTCTCCAGTCAGTAGATTCAGCCCTTCTCCAAACTCTACTTGTACTTTTGATACTACAGCAAGATTTGAGATATTGAGTGACTTGAGCATAAGGTTGCAAAGTTTAACATAAGTTCTTATATCAAGTCAGTAAAGCGGTGATGAAAGAGAGCTGTTTGGAAAATGTCAGCCAAAACAAGCTCTTGAAGATCCTATAGATTTTTACAGACTAGCATCAAGCTCAGGTAGAGTAGTTTGGCATTGAGAAATCAGACCACCAGTGAAATATCAGATACACTGGTGGCTTTTCTACACTAAGCAGAAGTTGGTTTGTAGTTGGTGTCGTGCTGGTCGATAAGGATTGGGTTTCCATCTGGATCTGCCAGTGTCAAGAATGTTGGTCCATCGGTCGATTCATCGGCTTCGTTTAACAAGGTCAGTCCATTATTTTTCAGTTCCTTCTGGATAGCTCTAGCATCAGTAGGATTAAAAGTTAAACTGTTTTTATCAAACATTCCTTGAAATAGCCCTATAAAAGTCTCTCCATTACGTAAAATCATCCAGTTATTCTTTTCGTGGTCATCATAGATCTCAAAACCGAGCTTCTGATAGAACTCCCTCGAAGCACGAATATCTTTAACCGCCAAACTTATAGAAAATTTACCCAAGTTCATATTCACCTCTTTTATTTAATTTCTTGTCCAAACTGCAAAAGATAACCATTACAATCTCTAACACCAAACTCTCTCATTCCATAGTCAAAGTTCTCTATTGGATATTCAACTTCAACCCTCTCTTTTAACTCTTCCCAAGCTTGGTCTACATCTTCTGGATAGAGATACAAAGAACCTGTCATTGTAGGTTTATCGATAGTTGAATGCTCATTTCTTGTTGTAAACATCAGATAGAGATCGTCTTTTTTCAAGCTTGCCCAAACCGGGGTTTCAGCATTTGGAAAAAACTCTCGACACTCAAAACCCAAAATTTTTGTGTAAAACTCTATAGTCTGTCTGAGGTCTACAGTTTCAAGCATTGGAATTAGGCCAATTAGCTTCATACAACCTACCTTTGTAAATGAAATTATGTTGATGCGTAGAAAAGAACATGCTTTATTTGCTCATATTTTGCAACTATTTTTTTCCTTTTTTCTATAAAAGCAGAAACAGTTGCGAAAAGCCTGGAATTAAGAAATAGCCTGCTGTTTTGAGGATTTCTATGAAGAATCTGTTCAGATAGAACTATTTTAAAGCTACTTTGTAGTAGTCACATTATAATTTTTGTAAATAAAAAGCTTATGTCAAATCAATAGAATTTAATAAAAAGAAAATGGTCTTTTTTTAAGTTTGTTCTTTTAATACTTCCGCACTAGAATAGTCGATGTTGTTAAATATTTTTAAGGTGTAAATGTAATCTTTTATGAGCATTTTTGATTTTCTCTTTGGTAGAAAACCGAAAGAGAGTAAAGAGGATAAAGAGACTATAGAGCCTTCTTTAACACCTCATACACCTGATTTTTATATAGGGCAAAAGATCAAAGATAGGTATTTCATTGAAAAAAAGATTGGCAAAGGTGGATTAGGAGTAGTCTTTCAAGGCCGTGATCATTTTGGTGCAAGCGACATCTCTTATGCCAAGCGTGTAGCCATAAAGCTGCTACTTAGCAACAGTGAGCATGAGCAAGATGATTGGTTGAAGAGAAAATTTCGTCAGGAAATAGAAGCTCTTGCAAGAGTTCAACATCCATACATTGTAGAGATAATAGACACAGGAGATATGCCAGACGGAACTCCATTTTTTGTAATGCAGTTTCTTGAAGGCCGACAACTGCGTGCTTTAATCAAAAAAGGAGGCGTTGATCTTCAGCAAACAGCTACGATTATCCGACAAGTATCACAAGCACTAGAAGCAGTTCACAAAGAGCACATATACCACCGAGACTTAAAACCCGAAAACATCTTTCTTCAAAAAGTTTCTGATGATGAAGAGCAAGTGAAAGTTATCGATTTTGGAGTAGCCAGAGTTGAAAGCTCTTTTTTTTCAAATACAACTAACCCCATAGCCGTTGGGACAATACCCTATATGGCACCTGAGCAGTTTAACGGTGAAGTTTACAAAGCTACAGATATATATGCTCTTGGAGTTATAGCCTATGAAATGGTTACAGGAGAGCGGCCATTTAAGGGTCAAGTCCAAGTAGCTCAATATTTTGGCTTAAAACAACTCCCTTCTAATCTAAGACCCGATCTACCCTTAGAAGCTGAAAAGGCTATTGTTAAAGCACTCTCTTTCGACCATACACAAAGACAATCGACTATTACAGAATTTGCAGACGAGTTTATTAAAGGTT
>JAEUQL010000056.1 GCA_016789295.1 Blastocatellia bacterium
GTGACCAAAGAAGATTAGAATTTAAAAAGTTCTCGTAATTTTAATCCTTCTTCTATCTGCCCTTCAACCTTGATTTTTCCTTGAAGAAAAGCTACTTCTGGACGTTTCTTTCTAAGAAGTATAGCCCCCCAAACACCTGTAGCTACTTGAACACTGAGTGTTGCATTCTCTGGAAGTTCGCCAAAATTGAGGTTTAGCTTGCCATCTCTGATTATTATAGAGATCCGCTCTTCCTTCACTCCACCATCTTCTGTAAGATGTACGCCTATCGTAATATCCCATCCTTGAGCGACAGAAGCATCAAAGCCACCCAGTATCTTCTCTGTAAGCTTTCTAGCTTCTGGTGCATATTTTGAAAGATCTTCATTAAACAACGAAAGTCCTGGTATTTTCATATTTTCTAAAGCTCTCCCCACTCTTTTCGTAGCTGCATAAAAAGACGGTAAAAAGCTATCGAGTTCGTCAAGATAGACTTCACGCCTTTTCTTTGCAGAATGCTGAACAGCTAAAGCAAAGCGCAGAACTTCTCTTGCTTCATCGCCGGAAAGTAACACTCTATCCTCTCCATAAATAGAACGGATGAAGTTGTTTGTAGCTCCAACAAAACCAGTTGCCCAGTCTGACTCCACTTCTGTAATAGCAGTCATCGATTTACCATTAAAGAATCGCATTACTGGCCCTTGCTGGATCTTTGCAGAACACCGGTCTATCATTATCAGACCACTACTGCCATTTATCTCGATCCATTCATCATTAGCATAGTAGTCTCCAGGAATATGTAGGTTCTGTGAGTGTACAAAGTCACACACACCGTATCTACTTGAGTCTTTATACTTCCACATGACTATTGCCGGACAGTCAATACCGAAAGTTGTCTGGTCTATCCAAGCATTTACACGCTCTACATTACCCAGCAAGAAAAAGGCTGTAGACCAGAGGTGATGGCCGTGATCAAAAGTTGCCGTTCCACGCCCTTCTAAAAGCTCTTGCACTCTCCACTGCCAAGCTTCAACAGGAACTTTCCATCCACCAGAAGAGCCACTTATAAACTTTATTCTAACGCTTATAGGCTCTCCTATCATTCCACTCTCTATCATCTCTTTTGCTTTCAGAATTGGTGGATAAAAGACATAGTTTTCTGTAACTTTGTAAACAACGCCACTTTTTGCTGCCTCTTGCAGCATCCTGTCGGCACTTTTTAAGCTTGTGGCCATAGGTTTTTGAACAGCTATGTGCTTACCTGCTCTTGCAGCATCAATAACAACCCTTTCGTGAAGATTGTTCGAGTGTGGAACAATTATCTCTACAGCGTCTAGCTCTGGATCTGCAAGCATCTGTTTATAATCGTTGTAGGCTTTAACTGTATTCCACTCTTTTTTTCGTGCTTCTGCCAAATCTTTATCTAGATCACAAACAGCATATAGCTTTGCATCCTTGCGCTCTTTGTAGCCCAAATAGTGCAGATCTGCTATGCGACCACATCCTATAAAACCAACATTAAGTCTCTTTGTCATCGGCTACCTGAAATCAAGAAAGACTCTTGGGGTTTGCGTAGAAGATTCTGCTCGTATTATCCTTACTTTTTGAAACCTTTCCAGTCTGTTCTTCAAAATTGACATCATGGTTAAAAATAGGCTCGTTTTGAAAGCTCCTGTTAGTGGTCTTGTTGTTCCTCTTGAAGAGGTTCCAGACCCAGTCTTTTCTCAAAGGATAGTTGGTGACGGTACAGCTATTGACCCGATCAGTCAATCCCTCTTTTCGCCTTGTGATGGCGAGGTTGTTCAACTCCACTCTGCAACCCACGCCATAACTATCAAAACTGCAGAAGATATAGAAATCCTTCTACACATAGGCATAGATACAGTAAAACTGAAAGGCAAGGGTTTTCACGCAAAAGTTAAGATAGGTGATAAAGTAACAACAGGTACACCTCTGATAGATTTTGAAGCCGACCCAGTAGCCAAAAGTGCGGTCAGCTTGTTAACCACTATCATCATCCCTCCTTCTGAAAAAATATTGTCTATGACTTCTACTTCAGGCGTTGTAGAAGCAACTAAAGACGATATTTTGACACTGCTGATTTCAGAACCAGAGAAGAGGACAGCATCTCAACAAACTACCGATTTTAAGTCTCAAAAAATAACTATTTCAAATCACCTTGGACTCCACGCACGCCCAGCAGCAGTTTTGGCCAGTGGAGCTAGAAAGTTCAAAGCTGAAATTCTGCTTTGTAAAAATAATAGTCAGGCAAATGCCAAAAGTGTTACAGCAATAATGTCGCTTGAAATAGCTTACCAAGATAGTGTTCTGCTCATAGCCAAAGGAAATGATGCAGAAATAGCTCTGGAAACGTTGCAAAATCTCATCAAGTCTGGTCTTGGAGAACAAGAACAGACAGATACAAACTTCTCGCAAGCCAATCCAACAGAAACTATTATCAGCAGCAATACTTTGATAGGCATAAATGCCTCTCCTGGTTCTAGTGTTGGCAAAGTTCTTCAACTACGTCACCAAGAATTTCAGATAAAAGAAGTAGCTAGTAGCGAAGAACAAGAAAGAAAACGGTTTGAGACAGCTATAGAAAAAGCAAAATTGCAGCTAGAAACTCTACAAAAACGTCTTGATGGCACTAGAGCAACTATTTTTGCTGCACACATAGAACTACTTGAAGATCCAGAATTAATAGAAGCAGCTTCTACGGAAATTGAATCTGGTAAAAGTGCAGCTTTTGCTTGGAATGAAGCTTTTAATAGACAAGCTGAAAAGTTTATTAAGCTACAAAATCCATTAATTGCTCAACGAGCAGTTGATGTAAGAGATGTTGGAAAAAGAGTGCTTACAATACTCACAGGCTCAGAACAAAAAAGAGTGGAATATCCAAAAGACTCCATTTTGATTGCTGAAGAACTTACTCCATCAGACATTGCAAATATAGATAAAGAACGTGTCTTGGGCATATGTACAACAGGTGGGAGCGTTACTCCTCACGTAGCGATAATGGCTCGTGCACTCTCTATTCCTGCTACTGTTGCTATCGATCCTCGTGCTCTAGAACTTGAAGATGGCCAGGTTGTAATTATTGATAATGGTAGATTGATTATTGAGCCATCTGTAGAAGAGATAAAGTCTACAGAAGAACTTAAAAAGAAAGAGCAGCATAGACAGCTTATAAATCTTGGTACTGCTCACCTAGAGGCTATAACTGTCGATGGGGTTAAAATAGATGTTTTTGCAAATGTAGGCAGTATTGAAGAAGCTCGTAGTGTAAATCGCTTTGGTGGAGAAGGAATAGGACTGCTACGCACAGAATTTCTCTTCCTCAACAAAAATTTTGCACCTACACAAGACGAACAGTTCTACATCTACAAGGAGATAGCAGAAAGCATTGGTAAAGAGAAACTTCTGATTATTCGTACACTCGATGTTGGAGGTGATAAGCCGCTTCCCTATATCTCTACAGTTAAAGAAGAGAATCCTTTTCTTGGTGAGCGTGGCGTTAGGCTTATGCTTGCCAAATCAGACCTTTTTCTAGATCAGTTGAGAGCTATACTGCGTGCTTCACACTATGCAAAGGTAGCTGTGATGTTTCCGATGATTTCAGAGCTTGCAGAAATAGTATTACTCAAAGAGATGCTTGCACAAGAGTCAAAAAAGCTTGGCATTGACAAGATTCGTCTAGGCATTATGGTTGAGGTTCCTGCAGTAGCTCTAATGGCACAACAGTTTGCCAAAGAGGTAGACTTTTTTTCTATAGGCACAAACGATCTAACACAGTACACTTTAGCAATCGACAGAACACATCCAAAACTTGCGTCAAAAGTTGATGCGCTAAATCCAGCAGTTTTGAACTTGATTAAAACAACTGCTATAGGTGCGTCAATAGAACGAAAACTGACAGGTGTATGTGGAGCATTAGCTAGTGATTTGACAGCAGTACCTCTTCTTTTAGGGCTTGGTATTACAGAACTTAGCGCAAGCCTTCCAGCCATTCCAGAGATAAAAGCACTCATACGCACACTCAATCTGGAAGAGTGTCGCAAAACCTCCGAAGAGGCGCTCAAATTAAGATCAGGGAAAGAAGTAAGACAACTCTTTGCAGAAAGGCTAAGGAGATAGCTTGTGAGTAGAACAGCCACTTTAGAAAATAGCTCTAATATCTTTAAAGACTACTGGAGGAGTATATTTGCACTTCTTCAACAGATAGGCAAATCGATGATGCTGCCCGTTTCGGTTATGCCAGCAGCAGGAATTTTACTAGGTGTAGGAAGTGCAAAATTTCCTATCTTTCCTCCAGTAGTTTCTGATGTAATGGCTCAATCAGGTGGTGCAATATTTTCTAATCTTCCTCTGATTTTTGCTATATCGGTTGCTATAGGCTTGACAGAAAATGATGGAGTTGCGGCTCTTGCTGCCATGGTTGGGTACTTTGTGATGCTTGCAACTATGGGAGTGTCTGCGGCAATTATGGGGAATGAGACCAAGACTATAATGGGAATTGCATCGATAGAAACTGGGGTTTTTGGTGGAATAGTCATTGGCTACATTGCAGCATCGATATTCAAGCGATTTTACAGATCCGAACTCCCTCCCTACCTTGGCTTCTTTGCAGGAAAACGCTCGGTTCCAATACTAACTTCTTTTGCTGCTATCTTGACTGGTATTGTTCTCAGCCTTCTTTGGCCACCTGTTGGCGGACTAATCAATTCTGCTTGTAGATGGGCTGCCAACGAAAGACCTGACTTGGCTTTTAGCATTTATGGTTTTGTTGAAAGACTACTGATACCCTTCGGCCTACACCACATCTGGAATGTTCCTTTCTTTTTTGAGGTTGGACAGTATGTAGATCCTGTTACAGGGAGGAAAGTTACAGGTGAGATTGCCCGTTTTGTTGCAGGCGATCCGACAGCAGGGAATATGACGGGAGGCTATCTGTTTAAAATGTGGGGACTGCCAGCAGCAGCTATGGCTATATGGCATTCAGCACATCCAGAACAGAAGAGGAAAGTTGGAGGAATAATGGTCTCTGCTGCTCTTACTTCCTTCCTGACAGGCATTACAGAACCTATAGAGTTTTCGTTTCTCTTTCTTGCTCCTCGCCTCTATACAATACATGCTCTGTTTTGTGCTCTTGCCTACTTACTTTGTATCAAACTTGGAATAAAACACGGAACAACTTTTTCCCACGGCTTGATAGACTATATTGTACTTTTTCCAAAATCAAAGCAGGCTTTGTGGCTACTTATGATAGGTCCAATGTGGGGATTCTTCTATTACTGGACTTTCCGGCTCTCTATCAAAAAGTTTGATATGAAAACACCTGGTAGGGAAAATGAAGAAGAACTTTCAGAAAAGGGACAAGACCTTGGGCAGAGTCAAAAATTGGTAGAAGCATTTGGTGGAAGTAAGAACATCTTGAGCTTAGATGCCTGCATTACTCGCTTGAGGATAGAAGTTATAAATGTCTCGAAAGTTGACAAAAATGCTCTGAAATCCTTGGGTGCAGCAGGAGTAGTAGTTATAGGTAGTAGTGTACAAGCTATTTTTGGAACAGTCTCAGAAAATCTCAAAACCGATATGCAGAAATATCTTGCTAACACACAAGAACACAGCTTGAAAGAAGAGCAGCTAAAAATCAAAGACCTATCAGAAAAAGCTTGTTCTATTATTTCTGCGTTAGGTGGTAGAGAAAATATTGTAGAATCGCAAGTTTGTGCCAAAACTAGAGTTCGTATTGTTGTCACAGACATTGAAAAAGTAGATACTCTTGCTCTAACCAGTTCTGGAGTTAAGGCAATAATGCACGTAGATAAGAATGTTCTACACTTGATCCTTGGCCCTACTGCAGAGTTGTATGGTTTAGAGCTTCAGAGAAATTTGTAACTGTAGATATAAAGGAGGAGCAATGAAAAGAGTAGTTCTACTTCGCCACGGCGAAAGTGAATGGAACAGAGAGAACCGTTTTACAGGGTGGACAGATGTTGGATTGAGCGAAAAAGGGTTACAGGAAGCAAAAGAGGCTGGAAGAGTAATGCTCAAAGAAGGCTACAGCTTTGATGTAGCCTATACTTCGGTACTTAAGCGAGCTATCAAAACGTTGTGGCTAGCTCTAGAAGAGATGGATCTGATGTGGATTCCTGTACACAAGAGTTGGAAGTTGAACGAGCGTCACTACGGTGCACTACAAGGACTCAACAAAGCAGAAACAGCAGAAAAACATGGGCTAGAACAGACACAGATATGGCGTAGAAGCTACGACATACCACCTCCAGAATTAACTCCAGACGATCCACGCCACCCTGGGAAAGATCCCAGATATGCAACACTTACTCAAGAAGAACTTCCATTAACAGAGTGTCTTAAAGATACAGTGGCACGCTTTCTTCCTTACTGGCACGAAGTGATAGCTCCAGCAGTGCAATCTGGTCAGAATGTTCTGATCGCTGCACACGGAAATAGCTTGAGAGCACTCATTAAATATCTAGACTCGATCTCTGAAGAAGATATTATCGGACTAAATATTCCTACAGGGATTCCGCTAGTCTATGAACTTGATGATGATCTAAAGCCTATCAGAAATTTCTATCTTGGAGATCCAGAAGCTATCAAGAAAGCTACAGAAGCTGTTGCTGGACAGTTGAAAAAGAAAGACTAGTTTAGTAAAGAAGACTACTTTTTGAGTAGTCTTCTTCTAATGACCATTTATCGCTTAAGCACTTTTAAGACCTTGGCATTTATGCCGAGGATAGAAAATTAGACTTGTAGGAGCTAGGTTTTTAGTTTTATGTTTGATAGCTGATGTGAGAAGCTGCTGGAGGACTTATGAGTCAGGTTCCGATACTGGACAAATATCCCAAATACACAAGCTTTCTTAGACGTCAGTCTATAGAAAAGCTACAAAATTATGAGAAAGCTCTTGCCCAAGACTTAAGCTTCAACATGGGAGTAATAGGTGCAGAAGAAGATATTTCAAAATCAGAACTAGCTGCACTAATAGAAACTGTCATAGCAGACCAGATTGCTACCCAACCCATAAGCCCGCAACTTGTGCAAGATAGAAACATAAATAAGAAAGAAAAGTCTGACGAAGTTGAGCAGACCACAGAAACAGAAGCTACAGAAAAGGTATCAAGGTTAAATCAACAGCGACCAAAAGTAAGCCTTATAAAAGTAAAGAAACGCCGATTGGTAGATTTAGCTTTATCTACAATTGTCTTTTCTATACTTTTTGTTTTTGTAGCGGCCTACCTAAACCATACTAACAAAAAGCTTGTACACAATGGTGATATAAGAGATAGGAAGTTTCTCAATCTAGTGAAAAGTGAAAACAGCCTCGTCTACAAAGTAGATATTGAGAAAGATCCAATCCAGTTAGCTTACATATTTGAAGAAGCTTCCAAAAAAATCGCTACAGAAAATGGTGACCCTATACAATTCCTAATCAGAGCCATAGCTTCAGAAAAGCTGATGTTGCTAGATCAAGCTGAAGAAGACTATGCATCTTACTTAAAGTTTTCTGGTAACGGAGCCAACTCAAAGATCGATTGCCAGCCTGTAAAAGCAGAGCAGGATGTTTATGAAAAACTTGAATCATTAATAGATAGCTACCTTGCATCTCGTGCAAATGGAACAGAAGATCTGACTACTCTCTATTTGACTCAAGCAAAAGCAGTAGCCGAAGAGATAGCAGCCAAAGATGATAGAACTGGACTAGATCTGATCGAGTTCTATTCTAGTCTGCCAGAAAGATCCACGAAAGAACTGTTAAGGCTGCGAGAGAGAAAGAATATTGCTGCATCCACTGCAGCTATAGATCAATTTCGGGAAATGATCTCTGAATTGACCTATCTAGAATCTGCTTTCCACAAGCAGAATGCAGAAGTTGAAGTTGAATCTATAATGTTTCTACTGGCAAAGTTTTTGATGAAGAACAGCCAGCATGCAGAAGCGAGCAGAATTGTAGAAGAGTATATACCGATAACTGAAAGATCTTCTCACAAACTGAGCGAAGCAAAGTTTACTTTTCTTAAAGGTGAGATAGCCAACTATAAGGGCAATGCAGCCATTGCTAATGAGTTTCACACTAAAAGCCTGAAGCAGCTTAAAAGCCTCTCTCACACAGACTTCTCTTTCTATCCTCTCTATGCAGTTGTTGGACGCCAAGCAACCATAGGAGATCCAGAAGCTGCCCTACTACAAGGATCTTCAGCACTTAGTAGAAGCTTTAGTCTCTTAAACAACTCAAAAGTTTATGCCAGCTTTGGCTCTATCTTCGCCCAGTTTCAAGGAACTGCTGCAAGTAATCTAGGATTGGAAAACCTCTCTGAAGCTTACTTAAAACTTGCTCTAAAGATCGCCAAAGAGCAGAAATTGAACAGCTATGCCATAGAAAATCAGTGCTTGCTTGCTGTACTTAAGGCTACACAGGGAAAAAAGAATGAAGCTTTTGACCTTATATCGAAAACTTATGAGTTCAATTCCCAAGACCCACAAGCACAAATGTCTGCACAAGCAGTAATTTCTGGCTACAAGGGTAAGGTATTTGGTCTTTTGGGTAACTACGGAGATTCTGAAGATGAATATAGAAAAGCTCTTGGAGTGATGGAAAAGATCCAAATATCCAACCTGCTCGTTTACGCCCAGAACAAACAAGGATTGGCTGAAGCCTTATGGCTGCAAGGTAAAAAACCAGAAGCCAGAGAAGAACTGGAATTTGCCAAAAACGAGATCATAAAATCACAACAAGAGCTTAGACTTATAGAAAAACCTAGTAGACTGAAGAAATATAATTTTACCGATAAGTCTCCAGATCAGATACTATTACTACTTGATAGGTGATTGTCCAAAGACTACAGGTACGCAAAACACACCTATACCAAAGAAGCTCTTCTTTATTTCAACAGGCGTGTACCTGGTGACATCTTCGTCTATGATAGAGTAGTAGTATTCGAAGTGATCCATGCTCATCATATCTTCTGGTGGAAGATTGGTGACAGAAACTAGGTAGTTCACATCGCTTTCTGCTTTGAGTTTTTGCCCTAATCCTTCTATAAACAGCTCTTGACCAGCAGCTAGATCGATCTTGGTTGCTGGTCTTGCAATCTGTCTTAAGAAAGGTAGCCAGCTATTTCCTTCTACACTTACAAATCTAACCAGATCTTCACTCATTCTTGAAGAATAGAATGTGCCTGTCTGAAAATGTATCTTGCCAAAAAAGTTGTCTTTTGTTCTGAGTGGCCTTTGATACAGTTCTCGTTCAATATCAAGAGTCCAGCGAAAGTCTTGATCACTCGATCCATCCAATCCTGTGTAACGAGTTGGCTTTAAACGAGCGGCTTTAACAGGGTTTTCACTTAGAACTGAAACATTGAGAACTTGATTCAACTGCTCACCTTCAAAGCGTGCCACTTCACGTCTTTCACCGGCTATTAATTTGTAGACAACTAGCTGAGGTGTGTGGTGGTGAACATCTAAGATCCCAACGCTTACTCTTTGAGGATCTCCTGCAAATACTGCCATCATACCATCAAACTCAAATGTGACTGTCGATAGTCTCTCGCTTTGGGCATTTGCTACTAGTGTTGGAAGTAGAAAAAGTAAACAAACAAATAGATAACGAAAATACTTTATCATAAACTATATTCCTTTTATTTATTTTAATAGACTTAATTCTAACTCTATACATAGCATATAGAAGTTATTTATTCCTCATACAAAAACCAATAAATGGTTCTATTTGAGCAGGTTATAGAAAAAATATCTGATCACTGTCATACGTAAACAGTTCAAATACTTCAAACCTGAATATAGATTCTGAGATTTGACTTATGGAGTTTTTAAGACAAGGGTGTTAAAACACAAGCACTAACGAAATATACAAATGGAAAGCTAATCCGTACCCATTTTTACAATAGCGTAAGACGTTATCTAATACTGCTTTATTAAATAGTTAGGGCTTAATTTATTACTCTACCTAGGGCTTAATTTATTCGATACTCCAAAATAGATAAATGTGAGACTCTATATTCAGATTTAAAATATTCAAAATTCAGCGATATAAACCCGCTAGATCGTTAGGGGTTTGGCAAAACTGTTCAAAATTTAACGAAAATTTGTAGTTTCTGCTTACATCAACATAAATATCGATATAGATTATGGTCAATTAGCAGAAGGTGGTAAAGATAGCACGATAAATTAAGGTAGGCTACACATAAACGCCGTAAAACAGGAAATTTTTACCTTGTATGGAAATTTTTACTTCCTGCTCTTCTTACTACCAGCCTCAAAACGATACGTTATAGTCTCTTTGATCTCACTTTTATAGAGAGTAGTCTCAAAAGTAACCTCTTTGACATTTTTAATCACATCAAAAAGGCTAGCGAGGTTTCCACTAAAGAAAGTCTCTTTGATCTTCTCTTTTGTATCATTTTCGCCCGCTTTCTCATTAGCTTCTGTATCAACTGCGTTAGCTTCTGAACTGCCTTCGCTTTTCGCTTCTGCTTTGGCCATATCAGAATCGAGTTGATTGAAAATCTTCAGGAATGCAGCTTTACCAAGCTTCGGCTTCACTACCCTGTAACTTGAAACTACTTCTGAGGTAATTCTATCTGAAGCATTATCAGTCTCAGGTCTTAAAGAAGCCATTAATATCTTTTCTGCATAAGGTGAGTAGTTGGCAAGGATAAGTTTGTTACCCTTGACTGCATATGCGATGCCACGTCCGGTCAAAGGAAAAACCAAAGCTCGTAATTTTGCTCCTCCTATCTGCTTCTCTGTCCAGTCTAATTTCATCTCGACTGTAGAAGAGACTATCTTAAAATAGAGCATCTGTTTCAAAGCCTTCTCAAATTCAGCCCTATTAAGCTTTTCTGCAGATTCGAGTAGAAAGATCAGTCCATTTTCGGAAGATACAAAGATCTCTTTTGGATCTTTTGGGTCAAATACCTGATCACCAAATTTCACAAAAGCTTTTGGTTTTGCATCTCCAATACCTGCCTTCAAGCTTCTAAGAATAATTTCTCTTCTCTCATCAAACTGCTTCTTCCAAAAAGCAACTTGATCATTCTTGTTCTGATCCCCGGCTACTGAATCGTCTATATCAACACTAAATGAACCATCGAGTTTGGTATGGTAGTAACTATCATCGTCTGATCTATAAGAATAGTAGTCATCATATGTCTGATCTTGGTTTTCATAGTCTGAAGTTCTGTAAATAACCCCTTCATTAAAAGCTTCAAAACGGTAAGAATAATCGCTAGCGAGCGCAATACTATCTATTTTCACCTTGCCCGCTTCACGTTCGGAATCAAAGAGCATCTTGTCGATAAGGGTTGCTGGAGTATTCTGATTGTTTAGTGCTTGTACCTGAAAGGCTACAGTGCTAGCTGGAATGTCAGAAACTAAGTTATATACCTCTGCTCTGCTAACTGTAGAAGTATCTTTATTATCTGTAAGTATTATCCTTCTTTCAGTCCAACTACTTTGTCCCATTTCAAGATCAAGAACTGCAGCTTTAATAGGTACTATCTCTGCAAAATTTTTGTGAATCCAGTAATGACGAAAGTACCAGTCTTTGTTTACCCTCTCTTGGTTGAGCCAAATGGTTATATCGTGTAATGGAGCAGCATCCTTCATCAAAGTTTGAAATTGTGGTGATTTTTCTAGGTTTTCTATAGGTGAATTTTTAGAAAAGCTTATCATTGTATCAAGTAGTAGCCTTTCTTTACTTGCTATAATCAAGTGATCTTCAATAACCGCATAAGAGATCTGAAACCTATCTCCACCAGTACCAATATAATAGCTTTGGCCATTGAAGCTTTTTTCTTCAAAGTTTTCTGGAGAAAGCATTGTCTTAGCGACCAGACCTGTACGACCGAGTTTTGATAGAAAGACAAACTGTGTCTCACCTATGTCATAAACACCTATTGCTGACTCTCTACCTGCTGTTTGCCGTAATGCTTCAAGTGTCAGTGAACCTCCTAAACTAGACTGAAATTCTTCTAGACGTTGTGCAAGTTTGAGTGAAAAATGTCTACGCGCCCAAAGCTCATAACTCTTACTATCATAGTAGCGACGACTAAGAGCAGACGTCTGCCAGTTTTTTATCTGTGTTGATAAATCCTTAAACTGTACATAGACCAAGCAGTCAGCAGGTAGATAGCGAGCAGGAGTCCAGCTTGTTGA
This sequence comes from Blastocatellia bacterium, assembly GCA_016789295.1. Taxonomy (GTDB): domain Bacteria; phylum Acidobacteriota; class Blastocatellia; order Chloracidobacteriales; family JADJPF01; genus JAEUQL01. The sequence goes on from JAEUQL010000056.1 coordinate 12,181, forward strand.
AATAG
>JAEUQL010000570.1 GCA_016789295.1 Blastocatellia bacterium
CAGTGTATCAACAGTACTTTCAGCTCTGTACTCAGGACACAATTTCACCAGCATAGAAAGAAAAGATTTTATGTTGCTAAACAGAGACAGACTTCTCTGATTTTTGTGCTGCCTAACTTGGCAATAGTGATACACTACAAGCAACCACAAACTACGACAAGAGGTAATTATGCAAGAGAGTACTGATGTTATAAGCGTGCGTGTACCAAGCAAGACACATAAAAAGCTTGCAGACATAGCAGAAGACATAGACCGTAGTCAGAACTGGGTTATAAACCAGGCAATAGAGAGCTATTTAGAAGTTTATGAATGGCAAAAAGAGGAAGTAAAAAAGGCTATTGCTGAAGCTAATGCAGGTGGAAAGTTCTACTCAAGCGATGAGATCGATAAGGTCGTTGAGAGTTTCAGAAGATGAAAGTTGTTTGGTTCTATAGAGCTGTGGAAGATCTTCAAGCTATCGGAGAGTACATTGCAAGAGAGAATCCGAGTGCTGCTTATGAAATGGTAGTACGCATTAAAAAAGCAGGTGATTCTCTAGCTGATCACCCACAATCAGGACGTACTGGACGTGTAAAAACAACAAGGGAACTTGTTGTCGCTGGTACGCCTTACCTTCTACCTTATCGCATCAAAAACAAAGAAGTACAAATCTTGCGTATTTTTCACGCAGCACAGAAATGGCCAGATAAGTTCTAGAGATTTGTTACTTTGATATTGCTAGAAAGATATTTTTCTTATCTCGCTAGATCTCTGATTTCAAATAAGATGTTGTTTTCTGATAGAAGGCATATATATAAATACAGAAGCGAAATCTTTTCTTATAAATAGGTCATTGGGTTCAAAATAGGGCTTTGCTACAGGTCAAATGTGAACTTGTTGGTAGTAGAGTGCTTCAATGTAGTGTTTGTTTGTGAGGTTGAGGCGAAAGTAGCACAGCCAACAGGTAAAGCTATTGCTATAGATGTCAATCTAGAGAACTTCTATACTGACTCCATAAGGCTGCAAAGAATATTCTAGCAAGAAGAATAGCTCTCTTGCAGGCAGAAGGGCTTTGCATCTCTGTGCCTGAAGGCTTGGCATTGGCTGGGCTGTTGAAAGGTGAACCTTCTCAACAGAGAATTCCTTTCGATATTAGGCGTGTTGTTTCAGCGTCGATCTAAGCAGTCCCCGTTTTTCAAAATGGGGAGGATGTCAACAAAAGTAAATGCTTTAATGACTTCTTCCAAAAAATCGAAGAAACTGTTTGACAGAGATCAATGTCGATAAGTATAGTTCTATTTGTTGAAATTGATTTTCATTATCTTAAAAAGATAAAGGGACAGTTTATGAATTTAGAGATACATTTGCTGGTAAGGTGCAAGAAGAAGTGCTGTAAGAAGTACAAGAAGTCTGGTAAGTACTGCAAAGGTTGTCCATTAGACTAGCAGGGTAAAGTATCTAAAACTCAACAGTAGGTTTTTCGCTACGAATTTCTGCACGAAGGCTATTCAACTGTTCGAGAAGGATGTTGTAGCGGTGTAGATTTTTAGTAGCTGCGTAAAAGCCAAGAGCCTGTTCAAAATATCCTATGGCACTGTCTCCATTTCCTTGGCTACGCTGGTAATGTCCACAGGTTACGAAAGCTCTTGCAATCAGGGTTTTATCTCCTATTGTTTGTGCAAGCATAAGAACTTGTTCAAGCTGCTCTTCTGTTTGGATAGATATAGGGAGGGTATTTAGATCGACAGAAAGCATCAAGAAATCGCATAAGTGGTTTGCTAATTTTGAAGATTCTTTGTTGATATGTTGGGTAATGGTGGCAAACCCAGCTTGGTCGATAGATAGGGAAGCATCTTTGAGGCTCTGGCGTGCTGCCACAAGATCGCCCGTTTTCCAAGAAGTGGCAGCAGCAGTAACAAACTCACAAAATGCTTCTTCAAATTTTCCTGCTGCGAACAAGTGATAGGCTGTTTGGGATCGCTGCCATATAGTATCTTTTGAAAAACCACGAAATACACTGGCTGCTTTCAGGTGTTGTTCTACAAGTTCTTCTTTAGGCCAGGACTTGTAGAGGTATTGGTGGGCAGTTCTACCATTAAAAGTATAGAAATCGAAGTTGAAAGACTTTTCGTCTTGTGCATCATACTCGGCTATGAGTTGAAAGTTAACAGATTCATCTATAATTTGGATCATCTTCTCTTCATTCAAGTTAGAGAACTCTTTTAGGACTTCAAAGCAGAAAAATTTGCCTAAAATAGCAGCTAGCCTCAAAGTATCTTTTGCTAGTGTGGATAGAAGTGAAAACCTTTCTTCTATCTTCTCTTTAATACTTTCTGAAAGTACTATCTCGCCTATCTCGCTGTTATTCCATTGCTGCTTGTTCCAGTAGATCTCTCCTTTGGCAACAATATTTTTCACTGTTTCTGTTAGGTAAAATGGATTGCCATCACTGATTAGATAGAGTTTTTGTAGAAAGTCTTCAGAGAAACAATTTGGAGAAAAAAGCTTGTAGATATAAGCTTCCATCTCTAAGTGTGATAACTGTTCGAGGTGGAGTCTTTGTAATTGGCGAAGATTTGCCAAACGGTTGATCCAGGTTGCAATACGGCTATCTTTTCTAACGGTATTTTGAATATTTAAGGTGAGGATTAGAAGTATTTTTTCTTTTGCTGCTGTTCCTATTAGATAGGTTAGGAAGTCGAGAATTTCTGAACCGGCAAGATCCAAATTGTCTAGAAGAATGACTAAAGGTTTCTGGTTGGCAAGGTTTCGGCAACCGTATGGGCGCCATTCTTTCCCAAGTATGTTCTGCTGGAGCCCGGCGATGCTGCGCGCGGCTTTGTCGTGGTCATGGTTATTTGTGCGCTGGCAAGCACGTTGGCGATTCGGGCTGCCCTGCG
>JAEUQL010000571.1 GCA_016789295.1 Blastocatellia bacterium
ATTTAAGAACTATTTTTCACCCTCATAAGAAAGATAATAATCTCTCATTTACAAGACATTCTAATTTTTTAATATTTTTAAGATTTCTAGCTATCGATTCTTGTACCTTTTGTCTTGAAGAACTTTCTTTATGGCTACTTTTTCTCCAAGTAGAAGATGTGTTGCTCGATAAACAGCCCCCATACCACCACGTCCGATCAGAGCTTCTATCTGATACTGCCCATCCAGTGTGGTTCCAACTATACTGTTTAGTGAGGTGTCGTCGAGTGGCTGTCCATCGTATGGGCATACACTCAGGTTTTCATCAAACGCATTGCGGCAAACTGGGCACGTTTTCATAGTAAGCTGAACAAAGGTTTTATAAGGGTTGTCTTTCTTAAGGATATGTGTCGAGCTTTCTGATTCTACTAAAACTGGTCGTTGAGACAGGTTCTTGTCTTTACAACCTTGCAGTCTCAATCATCGCTCGAAAAAGATATTAACTGTATTAACACACTTCCTGCAATGCAATTTTTCACCACAGCAATAGACATTTTTGTCCTGAAGCTGCAAGTTATAGCAACCTTTCTACTTGTTGCTGGTTTTTACTAAAAGCTCCTTTTCAGGTAAAAAATTTTAGAGAGGAGCCAAAGTAGCGTTTTCCAAGTAAAAAAACTTGACAACTTGGTTATAATCATCTGTTTCAGAAAGTTGACCTCAAAAGCCTTTGCTTTTAGGACTACAGTCAGGAGATTTTGGATTGGTCGCTGCTGCATTCTATGATCTAGAAGGTACATTAGTTAGTACAAATCTTGTACATGGTCTCTATTTCTTCTCTAAAAATCAGCAAGGTATATGGCAGAGTATAACAAAGACAGTATCTACAGTTGTTAATATACCTATCTTTTTAGCTACTGATCAGTACAGCAGAAAAGTCTTTAATGACATATTTTTCAAGCATTACAAAGGCGAATCTGAAGATAGATTGAAGTTCTTGTCAAAAGAGCTTTTTGAAGAAGTTCTCAAACCAAATGTTTTTCCTGGTGCTCCAGAGCTGATCAAAAAGTCACGAAGTCTAGGGCTTCGTCAGGTAGTTGTAACTGGAGCAATAGACATGATGGTTGCTGAGCTGATGGGGTATCTTGAGGTTGATGATTATGTTGCCAACAGGCTTGAATTTGTAAATGGACGTGCTACAGGAAGACTCTTACCTCCTGTGATGGCAAGTGCTACAAAAGCATCTTGGATAAGAACTTATGCAGAACGGGAAGGTATAAGTCTTAGTGAAAGTTATGCTTATACTGACAGTATGAGTGACCTACCTATGCTTTCGGTTGTTGGTCATCCGGCTGTGATCAATCCTGATATAAGGTTGCGAACTACGGCTATTCATCACGATTGGCCAATCCTTAATTTGAAATAGTTGCAGTCTACGCTGCATATTCACTCTTTATAAAACTATATGAGTCCACTACTTCGTCGTAAACTAGATGAGTCGGTTATATACATAGACAATGACTCAGCTCCACGAATCATCCCTTTTGCAGAAGATTTTTGGCTTGAAGATCTCCCTGTAGGTACTCGTGTGATCTACCCAAAACCTCCCATCAAGGGTCTACCAAACAGGGAGGCTGCCATACGCTATGCACTAAATCATCCACACGACTGCCCACCACTCTACGCACAACTGAGACCAGGTATGAAGGTGACAGTAGCTTTAGATGACATAAGCTTGCCGCTCCCTCCTATGGTCACTCCAGATATACGACAGACAATACTAGAGATTCTGCTAGATATGTTTGCAGCAAACTCTATTGATGATGTGCACTTGATTATAGCCAACTCTCTTCACAGAAGAATGACTGAATCTGAAATGAAGCGGATGGTAGGATCAAAGATATTCAAAGAGTTTTACCCTGATCGCTACTACAACCACGATGCAGAATGGGCTGATGGAATGGTAAATCTTGGCACTACTGACCAAGGAGAGGTGCTCAATATCAACCGTCGTGCTGCTGAAAGTGACCTAGTTATCTATGTTAACATCAACCTTGTTCCAATGGATGGTGGGCATAAATCGGTAGCTGTTGGTCTGTGTGATTATGAGAGCTTGCGTGCTCACCACGAACCACAAACCATAAGAGATTCTCACAGCTACATGCATCCACCAGCTTCTGCCTTAAATACCAAATGTGTAAGACTAGGTCGCATTGTTGACCAAAATATGAATGTCTTTCACATAGAGACAGCACTCAACAACCGTATGTATGTTGGGCAGATGGAGTTTATCCTCAAAAATGAGGATGATTTTAATGCTACCGACAGGATGAAGTTTGAAGCAATGAAGTGGAGTCTAAAGAAGCTCCCCTGGTCAGCCAAGCGTAAGATAATGCACTCTGTACCTGCTCACTATGAATTGATAGCTTGCCATGCAGGAAAAACAGATCCTGTCCACGATAGAATCCTTGAAAAGTGCTATGAACAGTATACAGTTGAAGTTAAAGGTCAAGCCGATATAATGATCTGTGGTATTCCACATATCTCACCTTATAACGTAAACTCTGTCCTCAATCCTTTACTTGTACAAGTGATGGGACTTGGGTACTTCTTCAATATGTTTAGAGGCAAGCCAATACTTAAAAAAGGTGGTGTTTTGATACTGTGCCATCCTTGCTATGATGAGTTTGATCACGAGTTCCATCCAAGCTATATAGAATTTTTCCATAGACTCTTACCAGAGACTAGAGATGCTTTCAAACTTCGTCATAAGTATGAGCGTGAGTTTGCAAACAATCCTAGCTACATAGAGATGTACAGAAGAGGACATGCCTACCATGGAGTACACCCATTCTTTATGTGGTATTGGGGAGAACATGGACGAGAAC
>JAEUQL010000572.1 GCA_016789295.1 Blastocatellia bacterium
TTGTCTCAACCAAAGTTTTCAACTCTTGTACAGTTGGCCAAGATAAAGTTGTATTTTTGAGATTGGATTTGCTTTTCCATTTTTCGCCAGGGTGATCAAAATTGCAAGGTTGATCGTCAGAAGAACGCAAACAGGTTACAAGCATTTGTTCTGATCGTTTGGCTTTCTTGAATAACTCTTTTTCTAACCATTCTTGCCAACAACAAGTATCCTTTGGCTTGGTGTAAACATCCAACAAAGCTTGGGCAGATTGCGGAAGAATGGGCGTTTGAATTGGTTGGTGTTTGAGCTTCCAGCCATGAATTTGTAGCAGATCTTTTTCCAATTCTAATTTCATAACGCGACCTGCATACAAAGCTTCGCTTGGCATGCTGGTAGTACGATCAAATACCATTTTCATCTGGCGCGCATCAAGGTAGCTGAAGCTCGCTTCGATTTTCTTGCCTTCTTTACTTTGCTCGGCTACCCATTGCTCGACGGCGCGATAGGCATGCACAGACATTGCCTTAGTCCCACCGGTGTAGTTGATACCAACTTTTACCGCATCAATGGTCTTGAGAGCTTCAAGCACTCCTTGAATGATCGAATCTGGGCGCGACTCATGCACTCCAGTCAATCTAACTTCTTTATAGCCAAAACCGTTTAACCACGATTCCAGTTTCTGCGCAACAGGAAAGCTGTCAACGTCTTGGTGCTCAATGAAAGTGTTGGGTGATTCTTTTTTAGAATGAATTAATGTGATAGTTCCATTCGGCGAAGTCAATAGCACCGCAGCTACTGCATTGGGTAAAGGGTTGCCACCAATTAGTAGTAGCAAGTGATCTACCTGATGCGGTTTCCAGCGGCTATCATCTTCAATAATACGTTTTATCTTGTCGTTCATTGGTACTTCCTTTGTGTTTAGCGATCTCGCTTCTACAAAATCAGTTTGTAACCATGCTCACCCTCTTACATGAGAGATTGGTATATAGCTGAGGTCAGCTAACAGCTAACAATATAACCAATGTCTACAGTGCTGTCTAGTACAGCTTTAAAATAGGTTTTGTTAGAACTAAAGAAAGCTAGTGATTCTTAATTAGGCATAGTAAGAAGCTTATCCAAATGGCTATCCCAATTTATATAACAAAAGGTTTCTTGCTCCTCCGCTAACCAACTCTTATTGAATTTGATAAAACTACACTTGCTAAATAGGAGAGAGAGCCATAAACTAACAGAACGCTGTAAAAGGATTATTGAAGTTTTCTAACACACGATATTAAACTGTAATTGCAATATCGTCAACTCCAATAATTTCGATCAAGCAAGCGATACTGGATGGCTTCGGAAAGATGATGTATGGCAATCTTGTTTGATCTTTCCAGATAGATCAGCAATGGTGTAGCTCACCTTCAAAATACGATCATAGGCTCATGCCGACAGATCAAACCTCTGAATGACTGTCTTCAGTATCTTATTGACTAAATCATCAATCCGACAATGGTTTCAAATAAGACGCGATTCCATTTGTGCATTGCAATAAACTTGCTCACCATTGAATCGTGCTGTCTGTTGTTGACGGGCTGCAATTACACGAGTTCGGATCACAGGTGAGCTTTCACCCCCCTAAAAACTCTCCAAGTTCCTTAAATTTGACAGCAGGTACTTCAATATGGATGTCGATACGATACAGCAATGAACCTGATATTTTGTTGACATAGCGTTGTACCTGCAGAGGTGTACATCTGCACTGCTTAGTTGGTGAACCAAAATAGCTACACGGACAAGGATGCGTAAACAAACTACTACTACTTCGAAGAGCCTTCCTTTACGCTCTTGATGTCAGACTGTACCATGCTTATGAAAGACCCTCCCAAAACACCATCGAGGATAAGATTCGGTATCTTCGGATGAAGAAGGGACTTAGGCAAGTTGATCTTGCGAACTTGCTTGGGGTTACAGAAGCGTCCGTTAGCCGATGGAAGTATCTTTGAAGACACTTGTCCAGAAAGACGGTTTGACCAAATTCAGAGAGTTTTGAGGTAAGGCATATTTCTCTACAAGCTATGCAAGTGTCTTCAGCACGAACAGGAAATAATCTCTCGCCTGCCACTTCAATTAATTATTAGAGGTTACGCATTTGAGCAAAAATAGTGTAAAACAGAGGCATGAATCCAGTAAAATGCAAAGAAAATGATTACATCAATTTTTTGATAGTGACGCCGAAGGAATGTAGTGGATTGGAAGCAGAGTGAGTAGAGCCAAGAGGGAATGTGGGGCACGATGCGTATACAAGATTGCTGCATCGACTTGAGCCGGGAGGAAAGAGTTTATGGGAGGAAAGTAAAATTCAAATAGAAAAAATAAAGGTGTGCTGGTCATAGATGACACAACATTAGATAAACTCTATGCCAAAAAGATAAAGTTAGTGAGCAGATATTAGTCAGGCAAATACCACAGTGCTGTAAAAGGAATAAATCTCATTACTTTATTATGGACTGATGGGGATCGGCATGCATTTAGAGGAATATGAATTGATTAGGGTATTCAAGATCTTTGTTACAGACGGCAACATTGAATATTGGGCTACTAACCATTTAGATATGTCTGATTTTGATCGTGTCAAATATGCCTCTTTTGCTTGGACTATTGAATTAGCTTTGCCTGCTTTTTTGAGAATTGAATCTTTCTGTTTTGCTAATTTTATCTCTTGGTTTGAAGCTAAAACTCAGATTATTACCAACACTTACTTAAAAGCATTCCGGTTGGAGAGTAAATTACTCCTTATAAACATGGTGAGTTTTATTTTATCAATTAGCTTATTTTTCATAACAGCTTTTATTCTGAACAGTATCGAGCTGACT
>JAEUQL010000573.1 GCA_016789295.1 Blastocatellia bacterium
TAATATGGAAGATATAAGCATCACGAAGTTTTAGCTTCAAATAACTTCAGCTTAAAACTTTCAGTGCTCTTGAGCCTTTCATAAGTTAAAGAGTTCAGGAGCACCGGTATATGCTTTTTCTACTTTGGAGGCTACAAGACCTGTAGTCTTTGAGGTAACATCCGAACTTCTCTTTAAAACCTTTCTGGTTCCAACTATATTTCTAACCTTTCTCAAGCTACATTAGAAATTTTCTAAAGAAGGTAAACTTTTATGGATAATGCCACGCCGATGCTCAAGCAGTATCACGAAATCAAGCGGCAATATCCCGGAACAATTCTCTTTTTCCGGTTAGGTGATTTTTATGAGATGTTTTATGAAGATGCAGTTTTGGGTGCACGCGAACTGGAGATAACCCTCACAGCACGCAACAAAGAGCGTGGTAATCCTATACCGATGTGTGGCGTTCCTTATCATGCTGCTACTTCTTACATTGCAAAGCTTGTGCGCAAGGGCTACAGGGTAGCAATCTGCGATCAATTGGAACAGCCAGGAAAAGGAACCAAGCTTGTAAAGCGCGAAGTAGTACGAGTGATCACGCCTGGAACAGCAATAGATGCACAACTGCTAGATGGAAAAGAGAACTGCTACCTTGCTTCAGTTTGTGGCAATGGCTCGGCAATGGCTGTAGCTTTTGTAGATATCTCTACTGGAGAGTTTTTAGCAACAGAATTTTCTGGAGAGCAAGCCTGGGGAAAGTTACTACAAGAAATAGAAAGATTTGCACCAAAAGAGATTCTTTACCCAAAGGCATTAGAAGCACTAATCTCGCCTTCAAAACCCAAAGAGACTTCAGATATTTCTGTAGGGGTTTTTGCTGGAGCACCTGCTACAGGACTTGACGACTGGAACTTTGACTATGAGCGATCCAATAGTCTGCTTCTTTCTAGTTTCAAAGTAGCCTCATTAGATGGTTTTGGCCTTGCTGGAAAAAAAGCAGCAATTGCTTCGGCTGGTGCTGTTCTTGCCTATGTGCGCGAGACACAAAAAGAGGCTGCAGCACATATCAGTGGAATAAACTACTATGAACCAACAAACTACCTAATACTTGATAGCGCAACAGTACGTAACCTTGAACTTGTTGAATCTATTGATGGATCTCGGCGCAATACGCTACTTGCAACAATAGACCAAACAGAAACAGGTATGGGGGCAAGACTTCTCAGGCAGTGGTTGTTACGACCTTCTGTAAACATCGGTGAGCTTAATGCGAGGCTTGACGCTGTAACTGAGGCTAAGCAATCAACAATAATGCGCGACAAAGTGCGACGTGAGCTTAGCTCAGTGCAAGATCTAGAACGTCTTTTGGGTAGAGTTTCATTAGGAATTGCCAATCCAAGAGACCTAAATTCGCTCAAAAGCAGCATAGCTACAATTCCAGCAATAAAACAGCATCTTTCAGAAGCTGATAGCTCACTTCTTGCAGTCTTGCGTGATGACCTAGAAGAACTTGCTGATATTAGAGAGATGATAGAGGCTGCAATTGCTGATGAGCCTGCAGTAAATTTGGCTGATGGTGGAGTAATCAGAGAAGGTTTCAACAAGGAGCTTGACGAGCTTCGTGCTATTCGCAAAAACGCTCAAGGTTACATTGCTGCTGTAGAATCGAGAGAGCGCGAGCGGACAGGCATCTCTTCTTTGAAAGTGAAATTTAATAATGTTTTTGGCTATTTTATCGAGATCAGTAAAGCTAACCTCAAAAATGTTCCATCAGACTACGAGAGAAAGCAGACTTTGGTAGGCGCGGAACGCTTCACTACACCAGAGTTGAAGGAGTACGAAAGCAAAGTACTTGGAGCTGAAGAACAGATAATTGAGATAGAGCAGCAGCTTTTTCAGACACTTCGTCGTGCAATAGCTGAACAGACTCAAAGAGTTCAGCGTGTTGCACAGATATTTGCAATGCTTGACCTTCTGTTCAGCATGGCTGAGATAGCAGCAAAGTATCGTTACTGTCGCCCCACTCTGCATCAAGGTGAAGAGATAATGCTAAAGGCTTCGCGCCACCCCGTGGTTGAACAACAAGGCGAGCCGTTTATTCCAAACGATCTCTACATCAACAACACCACACACCGACTTTTGATAATTACAGGGCCAAACATGGGGGGCAAATCGGTCTACTTACGTCAGATAGCACTTGTATCTATCTTGGCTCAGATAGGCTCTTTTGTTCCATCAGATGAAGCAAAAATAGCGATTGTAGATAGGATTTTTACTCGTGTTGGAGCTTCAGACAATCTGGCTCGTGGACGGTCAACTTTTATGGTTGAGATGATCGAGACAGCTAACATTCTCAACACTGCAACAGCACGTAGCCTTGTACTGCTTGATGAGATTGGGCGCGGTACAGCTACTTTTGATGGTCTGTCTATAGCTTGGGCAATAGCAGAATATCTTCACGACAATCCTAGCCATGCAGCAAAGACTGTCTTTGCTACCCATTATCACGAAATGACAGAGCTGGCTAAGCTTCTTCCAGGTGTACGCAACTATCAGATGGCAGTCAAAGAGCCAGCCAGTCAAATAGTATTTTTAAGAAAACTGGTTGAAGGTGCAGCAAGTAAGTCTTATGGCATAGAAGTAGCCAGACTTGCAGGTCTACCTCAGCCCGTAATTGAGCGTGCAAAAGAGATTTTGGCCAACTTGGAGGCCAACGAGCTTGATCTGACAGGAAAGCCGAAACTGGCACGCCACCTTCCTTCAAGAGGTGTAGACTGGAAGCAACAACCAAGCCTTTTTGATGCTGTAAACAGTTCTGTGCTTGACGAGCTGAGGAGCTTACCAGTTGAACTACTCAGTC
>JAEUQL010000574.1:0-2577 GCA_016789295.1 Blastocatellia bacterium
GAGTCTTTGACTTCACCTTGGTCTGCTTGCGTGATTATCTCTTGTATTTGTAAGTCTTCTTCTTTTGTCCATATAATCCAAATCTCCTCTACTTCGCTTACTCCATCAAACAGACCTTCTACAGTAGAAATCTCTTTGCCTGCTGACAGGTTTGCTTTCCCGTTATTTGCATTTGGAGTAGGAAAAAGGATGCTGTAGATATTGCTATTTTCTTTTCCCTGAGCCTTTATCGATTGATTAAAGACATACACGTAACCATTCTCTTCACTAACAAAATGGAGTGTTATACCATCACCTTTGTTAGCATATGCTTGTCCAGTAATGCTATTTAATCTAACAGGACTACCTTGCGGTCTCTGTTTATTGTCATATCTTTGCAAGACTGCCCAGTAGCCAACACTGTGAATGTTGTGAACTGGCTTGATATCAGTATCAACTTTACCGTTTTTAGTAAAGTTGATGACAATGGAGATAACCAGAAACAAGACTAATATCAGTACTGCTATAGCAGCAAATCTAATGTATCTTGTCTTTTTTTCAACTGTTGGCTTTTCTAAAAGTGCCCAGCTCAATTTATCACCAAACTCTGCTGCTTCTTTATGGCGTGATTGAGGCTTGTAGGATAGTGCTTTGATAATTTCTTGTTCTGCTACTTTGGGAAGGTTTGGGCATAGGCTTTTTGGTTTTATTTGTAGCCCTGCCTTTTGCATAGCAACCAACTGCAATATTTGCTGTGTGTATCCTTCTTTATCTGGCTTGAAAGGAGTTTTACCCGTCACCATCTCGTATGCAATTACACCCAAAGCATATATATCACTCTCTTTTTTTGGCTCACCAAAAACTTGCTCAGGAGCCATATAGCATAAGCTTCCAGCAAAAAGGGTGGCTTTGGTTGTTTCATCGTAAGACTGCTTTACTGTAGCTATACCAAAATCTATAAGCTTTACAACTTCTTCACCATTCTTTTCAGTCAACATAATGTTTTCTGGCTTGAGGTCTCGGTGATAAATACCAACTTTATGAGCCGCAGTAACAGCTTCTCCTAGCTGTTTAATAAGTCTTGCTGTTCGTTGAAAACCTCCCTTCAGACCCTCTGTTGCATCGATTTCACTACGTAAAGTTCTACCATTAACATACTCCATAACAAAGAAAGGCTTGTCATCTTCTGTATAGCCAGAGTCAATAAGTCCGACAACTCCAGAATGGTTGATATTTCTTAGAGCTTTTGCTTCATCGTGAAAATGTTTTTCTATCCATTTTCTAGTAGAAGGGTCGTTTTGTTCGATCAACATTTTTACCACAACCTGCTGTCTATTGTTTTGCAGGTCTTCAGCCAACCATATTGCTCCAAAACCACCCTGATTGAACTGCTCCTTTAATTCAAATCTGTTGTTTAGAAGCACCCATCCTTTCATTACTATTTCTTTATTTGAGCAACAATTGTAAAGAAGATTGGCTCACCTGGTTTCTTAGCAGTATGATAAATAGTTTGTGGCAGTGGGTCACTTCTCTTCATCGTCTCACTGTTTTGTTTAGGTGGTTTTAGTTTACTGTAGTAATTAGTCTCAAACACTCCAACCTGTGAATCCCATTTCTGAAACTCATCAAACTCTGTTTGACTGATTTCTCTTGGTTCTTGGCTATCAAGAAGCGGTAGGTTTGGTAGTAGTTTTGGCGTAATTAGAATGTGATAAAACTCAGCCGTTTTAATCTTGGAACTGTCAAAAGAACTAATAGAGCTGACTTCAAAAACGTCGCTTGTGTTTGGAATAAGGATACGTTCACCAGGAGCAGTTCTATCATTTATGTCTCCTTTGGTAGGAAAAATTAAATACGGTGCACTGAAAGAACCATCCTTATACTGTTCTCGGTTGATGATATAAATATTGCCCAATACGTGTGTCTCTAGTGTAAAACGAAACTCATCACCATTATTAATACCGTTGCTAATGTTGAATGGCTGAGGAGCTAATGCAATAACTTTTGGGTTATTATCAGCTTTTTTTCTTCTTGTTATTCTCTCAGTAGTAATTGCCCAAAATGTAATACCTATATCTACACCACTGCTGGCAACAAGCTCATTTGGATTTTTGGCTTTATAAGAAGATTTAAGATTTAATTTAGTACCTTTAGAACGACTATCAACGATCTTATTACGTACTTCCGAAGCATAATCGCGTGACTTAATCCTTCTCTCATTTTCTGCTATAGATGTTTGACTTTGGGATTTGACAACAACAAAGTTTGTAACAAACAGCACCATCAACAGAAATATTCTGCAAGGTTTAAAATTGGTGATAGCTCTTTTCATATTCCGCCCCCTTTCTTAAAATGGTTAGTAGTTCACCATTGATACATTCATTGCCTAGATTATCTTTCACCTTCAAGGTTAGCCCATTCACCAGACTGAATGAAGCTAGCCCAAAAATAGGGGTGTCTGAGATTTTGGTCTTTGAGAAACTCTAGTCTTACACATCTGAGACCTGAACTGCGTCCTTCTCCATTCTTCAAAGCTTCGTAGTACTTCACCATCAAATCTCTTGTTCCTGAGTCGTTGACTGGCCATAAGCTCATCAA
>JAEUQL010000574.1:2587-2839 GCA_016789295.1 Blastocatellia bacterium
CTGTGTCTGTGTTCCAGCTATCACTAGTGCTCTTCTGAGTCCATATACTCCTTCTCCTTTCCTCACCTCTCCTACTGCTGTGTCACAAGCTGATAGCACTACTATCTTTGTTCCCCACAAGTCTAAACCTGTCATCTCCAATGCTGTTATTACTCCTTCATCCCCTTTTCCTACATTCGCTCCTGCTAGCATCAGTCCTGACTTCAGTAGTGGGTTATTGAGCTTGAGTCTTCTCACATCATCATCTGATAG
>JAEUQL010000575.1 GCA_016789295.1 Blastocatellia bacterium
AATGAGCTTGGGTTGGCCTATCTTGGCAGAAGTGAAACAGGTTTGGACGCCAGCAGAGCAAAAGACAGAGAGAAGGCTGTAGACTATTTCACCAAAGCCATAAAACTCAGCACAGAACTCTATAGTGAAGCATACAGAAACCTTGCAAAAACTTTGCAGATGGACTTCTGCACTGGTGGTGAGATAACGGGTGGGGTTCGTGTAACTCCTTTTCTGGTAGACAAGGCAGAAGAGGTTAAAAAGCTTGTTGCTGCCTTCACAGAAGAGACTGGAAAGCAAGGGATCGATGAATTTGCTCAGTGGCGAAGCAAACGAGACCGCCTTAGTTTCAGACCTGCAACTGCAGCAGAATTGGAAGCAGGTGTAAAGTACTGCAACCTCAATAAAAACAGCCTTTTTATATGTGCAATTGGCGCAGATGAGGTAAAGCGGTAAAATTTTTCCACTCTTTTGCACCTATAAGCAAAATTTTTACGTATAGCTCAGTCATAAAACAGCTTTGTTTAATTCCCAAACAAGACCAAATCGGCATCAGGAGGGTTTCTCATGTTAAGAAAGGTAAGCTACCTTTTCATTCTATTTGTTCTCTTTACAGCAACAGCAATGGCTCAAAGTGCAGACGAGATAATTGCTAAGAACCTAGAAGCTAGGGGAGGTAAAGATAAGATCAGTGCTATCAAAACTGTCAAGTTTACAGGAAAATTGATAGTTCCATCGCAGGGCTTGGAAGCCCCAGTTCTACAACAAACCAAAAGACCTAGCTCAGTACGCCTCAGTATCGATATTCAAGGCAAATCTTTTGTACAAGCTTATGATGGTCAAACTGGGTGGCAGTTAAATCCATTTTCCGGTAGCCCAGATGCCCAAAAAATGTCTGAAGAAGAGACCAACGAGATAAAATCCCAGGCAGATTTTGAAGGTCTTTTT
Organism: Blastocatellia bacterium; assembly: GCA_016789295.1. Lineage (GTDB taxonomy): Bacteria > Acidobacteriota > Blastocatellia > Chloracidobacteriales > JADJPF01 > JAEUQL01. The sequence continues at coordinate 928 of JAEUQL010000575.1, forward strand.
GTCAATTATAAAGAGAAAGGCAACACTGTAGAACTGCTTGGAAAAGAAGACCTTGAAGGTAGCCCAGTCTACAAATTGAAAGTAACAGAAAAGAGTGGTGATACAACTGTCTACTACTTTGATGCCGATTCCTACTTGGAAATAAAAAATACTAGCAAGACCAAAGTTCAAGGTACAGAGATTGAAATAGACACCTTCTCTGCTGATTATAAAGAGGTGAATGGAGTCCTTTTTCCACACACTTATGAACAGAAGGTCAAAGGTACTGCAACTACACAGATAACTATCTCAAAGATAGAGACCAATATCGAGATAGAAGACAGTCTGTTCAAAATGCCTAGTAAGTAGTTTCTTCAACCTTAACTATTTCGTTCAAAATGTAGAGCCAGCAGAGACACTCTTCTAGTGTCTCTTTGGATCTTCATCCTGTTTAGAGCTATACCCAAAAAGTAGATCAGGAGAGTAGAGATGTACAAAGAAGCAGTACGTGTCTGTTTAACTTCGCTTCTAATGCTGGGCTTCTGTTTAACAGCGACAGAGGCACAGGTTAAAGTTGATTCAAACAGTTTTTCAGGCATAGAAGCTCGTTCAATAGGCCCTGCCACGATGAGTGGACGCATCTTGGCAATAGATGCAATCAACAACAACCCGCAGACTCTTTATGTAGGTGCGGCTGGTGGTGGAGTATGGAAATCGACCAATGGCGGAACTACTTTTAAGCCTATATTTGAGAAAAATATCCAATCAATAGGTGCAATCACTATTGACCAATCAAAACCCGACACTGTTTGGGTAGGAACAGGCGAGGCCGACACTAGAAACAGTGTTTCTGTTGGAAATGGTCTCTATAAGACGACTGATGGTGGTGAAAATTGGACGCTAGTGGGATTGGAAAAGAGCGAGCGTATTAGCCGAATCCTAATAGACCCAAAAAAGAGTGACACTATATATGTTTCAGTAGTTGGAAACTTATGGAATGACAGTGAAGATAGAGGTCTTTACAAGACAACTGATGGCGGTAAGACTTGGGAAAAGATACTCTATGTGGATGCAAAGACAGGCTGTTCAGATATTGCCATAGATCCACAAGAGACCAACACAATTTATGCTGGAATGTGGCAGTTTAGACGCTTACCTTACATATTCACTTCTGGTGGTTCAGGAAGTGGGCTACATAAAAGCACTGATGGTGGCAAGACTTGGAAAAAACTGACCAGTGGGCTGCCAGAAGGTGAACTAGGCAGAATAGCTATTGCTGTTGCACCTTCAAGACCAAATGTGGTTTACGCAAATGTTGAGGCAAAAAAGACTGGGCTTTATCGATCTGACGATATGGGAGAGACTTGGAGAAAAGTAAGTTCATCTTTTTATGTCACGGCACGCCCTTTCTATTTCAGTCACCTCTACGTCGATCCAAAAGACTACAATAAAGTTTACAAAACGGGCTTTAGTCTTGGCCTTAGCCGTGATGGTGGAGTCTCATTTGGTGAAGCGGGTGGCAGTACACACAGCGACCATCACGCACTTTGGATAGATCCAAACAATACTAGCCATCTCTACTTGGGGACTGATGGTGGAGTCTATGAGACACAAGATTCCAGACTCTGGACATTCTTGAAAGGGCTTCCAGTATCACAGTTCTATCACGTTTCTTATGATATGAAGTACCCTTACAACGTCTATGGTGGATTGCAAGACAACGGTTCTTGGGTAGGCCCTTCTACAAGCTCTATTGGTGTTCGTAACAAAGATTGGAAGAACGTTGGTTTTGGAGATGGTTTCTACACCTTTGCCGACCCAAATGACCCAAACATAATCTATTCAGAATGGCAAGGTGGTAGGTTGCTACGCTACCATCGCAACACTGGTGAACTTAAAGCCATACAACCTTTCCCCAAAAAAGG
>JAEUQL010000576.1 GCA_016789295.1 Blastocatellia bacterium
TAGGCTTCGTAAAAGCCTTTACCAATTGCAGAGCTATTACCAAGATTTCCGCCAGGGACAACGACACGGTCTGGAGGTTGCCAGTTGCACTGCTCCAACAGTTCAAAAGCTATGGTCTTCTGGCCTTCTAGTCTGAAAGCATTGATAGAATTGAGCAGATAGAGATCGGTTTCATTACTCAACTCTAAGACAAGTTGCATTGCAGCATCAAAGTCACCGTCGATCTGTAATGTTTTTGCTCCGTAATCGAGGCTCTGCGAGAGCTTACCATAGGCGATCTGTCCACTAGGAATGAACACAGCCGAAACCATACTAGCTCTTGCTCCATATGCAGCCATAGATGCAGAAGTATTGCCAGTACTCGCACAGGCAACAGCTCTTGCTTTCAGCGCACGAGCCTGTGACACTCCTGTAGTCATTCCATTATCCTTGAAAGAGCCTGTAGGGTTCATTCCTTGGTGTTTCAATCCTAACCCTGCAAGTCCTATATATTCTGCACTCCGTGGAGCAGAGAAGATAGGTGTGTTGCCTTCAAAGAGTGTGACTACATTCTGTAGGTCTTCAAGAAAGGGGATCAATTCACGAAAGCGCCATACACCGCTCAAATCGAGAGGTGAAGAAGATATGCGACGGTCGCGAAAGAGTTTTTTGAGTGATTGTGGGTCATAGTCTGCCCATTCATAGGAGACATCGAGTAGATCTCCACATTTTGGGCAGTTATAGAGTTTCTGTTGAATATCAAAACTAGCCTGGCAGGCTATACACTTTAGGAATGCTTCTGTCTTTTTTGTCATGCTTTGATTTGAGCAAAATAGCCGAATCTGTAAAATATGCGTCCTATATTAGCAAAAAGTGTCAGAAGGCAAAAATGCTGGAGACCCATGGAGTTTTTTTATGAAGGAAGTGATGCTGGTCTGTGATGGCTGCAGTCTTGGAAACAGTGATTACAGTAGTGGTGAGAGCCGCGCAGCAGCCGTAGCAATACTTGAGTTTAAGGGTAGAAGAAAGATCTTTGGTGAGTATCTTGGCAACTGTAGCAATCAACAGGCCGAGATTATAGCGGCTTGCATTGGTTTGGAGCATCTGAAAGAGCCTTGCCTAGTTACTGTCGTTTCAGATTCACAGTATGTTGTCAAAACTATGACAGGCGAGTTTCGAAAAAAAGCCAACTTTGACTATTGGGCAAGGCTTGCAAAAGCTGCCGAGTTGCACAAAGTAGTCTGGACTTGGACACGAGGACACGCTGGACACGAGATACAGGAGAAGTGTGACAAAGCAGCAAAAATTATAGCTAAAAGTGGAGAGGTCGATCAGGCCAGACTCGATCAGATCTTGGAGAATGGATAACTCCTCTCACTTAGAATTTGTGAGAGGAGTTGGTAAAGCTAGGACAGAAGAATAGGTCTAAAGTAGTAGTTGATGACTCCTATTGGAAGGAGCGACCCACCAATTGTCTTTACTGTAGCGTTGTTGCTTATAGACTTTGGTGGTGCAGTTGCAATGATAGTAGCTAGATTTCTAGCAAGGGATCTATAAGTTCCAAGTACGTCAGGTACTGCACCTCTGTCTAGGATTCCTATAGCTTTATTGAGGATACTTAAAGAATCCTGAACAGCAGCATTGGCTGTTGTACCAAGAGAGAGTTCCTGTAGTTGCAAGAAGGCACACCTCAAGTTGGTTAGGTTCTTTCTGTAATTGGCTCTTGCTGCTGAATTTGCAGGGTTCGAGTAGAAGACCTTGAGTGACTCTTGAGTAGCCGCAGAGTTTACTATTCCAAATGTTGGATCGGCAGTTGTTGCTGTAAAAGCAAACTGTGGAACAGTTCCTGCTGGAACAGGAAAACCGTTTGAGAAGAAGACTTGCAAGCTTGCTCCAACGTCTGTTGCTCCGCTTGCTGCTCCAAGAGGCACAGAAATAAACTGAAGAGCGTCAGCAGAACTTACCTGGTAAACAATGTTACCTGCGCTACCACCTGACACATTTATTCTGTTGAGAAAGTTGATTACATTTGAGCCAAATGCTAGATCAGGTCTTGCTTGTGCTTGAGACAGTGGCTGATTGCGTACTGCATCAAATTCTGGTAACGGAAAACAACCTGTGCAAGTAGTTGCTGTAGGAGTGTTGTTGCCACCGGGAACAGGTAGACGGTTGGTCTCATAGTTTGAAATTCCTATGGCAAGGATGTTTGCACCCACAGGTTGGGAAGAGACCACACCTTCTGCAATGAGTGTTTTGTAGAGGCCGCCTATCTCTTTGTATAGAGTGCGTGGATTTGGTGCTAGTAAAGCCAAGTTTGAAAGCGTCTTGTAAGCTTCTCGCAGCAGTTCAATACCATTATCGATGCTAGCCGCTATGGCAGGATCAGCTACACCAGAATTTCTAATAGCTGTCAAATCTTTAGCCAGATTAGCTACATTCAGGGCATAGTTTCTGCGTGAAACTTGGTCTGCAGCATATAGGGTCTGTATAGCTTGTAGTTGAGCCTGCGTTAGTGGATTTGCTGCATTGTCGAATCTGGTTATAGATTCTGCCTCACTAAGGAAGAGTCTTGGCAGAGTAGAAGTTCCAGTCGGTGGGAAAACAGGTAATTGTGTTAGAGGAGAAATGAAATTGAACTGGGTGAACTTAACTCCTCCTCCAACTGTTGTGACTGTGCCGTACTGAAAAGCATCTGCAGAGTTTACAGCAATATTTCTTGGTGAACCTGGAAACCCAAGAACATTGGTCAAATAGTCTTTCTCAGAATCTGAGAAGAGAAATGGATTGAGCGAAGGTGTATTGTAATCGCAACTCGTCGATTGTGCCTGAGAGGTGTTGGTTGAAAAATT
>JAEUQL010000577.1 GCA_016789295.1 Blastocatellia bacterium
CCTACGCTATGGCGTTTGACATATATAAAACCACAGGTGAGGGGAACTTTTATTGCTCGGATGAGATCGGCAAAAAATATGAAGGAGTCTTCTAATATTCCAACTACCGTCAGTTCTTGGTTTGTATACAACTTAGTTATCTCTTCGCCAAGCTCTTTTACACGATTCTGTATGGTTTGTTCGTCAAACAGTACTGTATGCTTGGAATCCATCTTGCCTCCCGTAAAACCTAGCTATGCAGATCTTTGAAAGACTCTTGCATTCAACTATGGTGACGTAATTCAACAGCTATCTTCAAACTTATATACAAGGCTAGTTTAGCACTACGCCACAAGCTTTGCAAAGATGACATAATCTATAGAATAAAGAGAGTATATTATGAACAGTAGAGTTCAATCATCAATATGTTTAAGCACTTTGATGACAGCTTTTTCTCTGGCTGTTGCTTGTGCAAGAAAGTTTGCTGCAACTGCAAAAGATGGTATCCATACTATTTCATCCTGTTTGGTCGTAATAACGGGCCACTGTTGGCGAAGACCAACAGGAATCCTTTTTTCTATCATTAGATCTTTAACTTTATAGAGTTTATTATGACCATAAGGTTTGTAGCGGTCACCTTCTTTTCGGCTTCTGACACAAAGAAAATTGCCTGTTTTTGACAGGTCGATAGAAGCATACCAACTCTCAGGCCCACTCTCTACTTCAATGGAGCTTTCTTCAAAAGAGTTTTCAAAAGAGACAGAGAAGAGGCCAAAAAGTTTGGTCTGATTTAGTTCTAAATGCAGTGGCTCCAAAGATTTTTCATAGGTCTTTTTCTGATATATCGTCAAGTGGTCAAACTCTCTAACTACTTGATACTTGCCAGGTAGTTCTATCTTTTTACCACTGACACTGTTGGCCAGATTGGTTACAGCCTCTATGTGTGTTCTCTCTATTTTGTCCAAATGGCCCAAATTTTGTTTGATAAAGTCTCTTACTGCCCATCGTGCACTGCTATGGCTCAACTGATGGAGCATTTTTATAGAGAGTCTCTTGTTTTCTTTACAAATAGCTAAGTTGTCCGCGAAATCTTCTTTTAAGAGATCAGCATTTTTTGAGAGAGTATCAATGATTTTGGGATTAAGCTCTGTTAAGATGGGCATTATTTGGTGTCTGATCCTGTTACGACGGTAGTCGAGCAAGAAGTTACTGCTGTCTTGACAGAAAGGCTCCTGAATCTCTTCTAGATAGGTCTCTATCTCAACTCTCTTCACATTTAGCAAGGGACGGACGATATTAACCTTTCCTCCCGAAAGCTGAAACTCTATTTTTGAGTGTATACCAGCAAGACCACTTGGGCCAGCCCCGCGTATTAGGCGCATCAAGAAGGTTTCTGCTTGGTCGTTCATTGTGTGTGCAGTAGCTACACATTCTGCCCCAACCTCTTTGCAGACTCTCTGGAAAAAGTCATAGCGAGCTTTTCTACCAGAAGCTTCAATATTACTACCTGAGCGCAGAGCACGATCTGCTACATCTATACTTTCGATGGAGGTAGGTAGATCCAGTCGCTGGCCAATTCTGCGTACAAACTCTTCATCTCTATCGGATTCTTCCCCACGAAGTTTGTGATTTAAGTGGACAATATGTAGTTTCAGATTAGTCCAGAGCTTATCTCTTATCTCTTTTAATAAGAAGAGAAGTGCTACTGAATCTGCACCTCCAGAAAGAGCAACCAAGACGCTGTTTTCTGCTGCAAATAGTCTTTTTCTTGAGATCTCTTCTACTACCTTTTTGTAAAGAATCTCTTTTCGCATATTTTCCTGAACCTTCCATATTCTATTAAAGGCTATATTCTGCATCTTTTTCGTGATTTGACTCGTGAATTGTGCTATTCTTCTGCCAACTTTGGGTTAAATCAAGCTTAAAGTTTACTTTAGACATACATCAACTACAGATATAGTCCAGGAGAAGCATTCTCAGTCAGCTATATTTTGGTCGGTGTGTAGAACTGTTTTATGCCCTCCGCAGATGCATGGGCTGTTCTGCTCTAGTCCCAAGAGTGAGTTCTATGACGGAAAAGCACGAGAAGAAATGGGCTACACTGAAGTTTGTTGACTCAGGTGGTTTGCAAAAGAGTGTGAGCCTGTACAAATCTCTGTTTACTATAGGTAGGTTGAGTGACAATGATCTTCAACTCGACGACCCATACGTATCTCGCCACCATGCTGAAATCATCTTTGATGGTGAAAAGTATCTATTTCGTGACAAAAGAAGTACTTCTGGAAGCTTTGTAAACAGCGTAAAAGTGACAGAAGCTGCTTTAAAGCCCGGTGATAAGATAAGTTTAGGGAGAAGAAATGGTATAGAACTCTCATTTGATTGGGGTACTACAACGGTCGCTCCTGCGGTTGAAGAGAAGGTATTTCTGTTCCCTCCAACTGAAAGCGGGAGTAGAGAAGACGACCACCACCTGATGAGCGTGATAGATCACAGGCAGACTCGCTACCTAAATACTTCTCTTATAGAACAGCAAAAACTACTCAGTAATGCTACTGTCAACCGTTTGAAGGCTCTCTACGAAATTACAAGTGCTATTCTTTCGATAAAGAGCCGAGACGAGCTTGCTACAAGGCTCCTAGAGCTGATATTCGGTGTTCTGCCTGCAGAACGTGGAATTATACTTCTTGCCGAGGGTGCTCAGAAACAGCTTGTGACAAAAGCTGCCAAACAACGAGATACTGAAGGGTCTGCACAAGTTCATCCAAGTTGGACTATTGTTAACAAAGTATTCAGTGACAATGTTGCAACTTTGAGCCTTGATGCTCATAGTGACAGCAGGTTTGCTT
>JAEUQL010000578.1 GCA_016789295.1 Blastocatellia bacterium
CAACCTAATTGGTTTCAGTAAGTTAAAAATTAAAGTTGTATATAAAATACATATTTTATATTTTCAGATCAACAGAATATTTCCAGATAATAGAAAGGATTTGAAAAGTTGAATAAGTATATTTGGGTTTAAGATCATTTTTAGGTAAGTAAAAACTCGTGACTTTTCAATCTCAGATCGTCTATAAAATATTTGTTGACTTGTAATAAACACATAACATATCTTAAAAAGTAAGCCAGACTATTTTATGACTATACACATGCGGCCAAATAATTCTGAGGGTAGTTATGCAATTTTCAACAACACGCTTTCCAGAGATAACTTCAGCTTCACAAACTGTTCCAAAGTTTGGTGCTGAACTTCCAGCTTTGACGAGTTTACTATCAACAGCTACGCCGACAGATCGACCGAGGTCTCTACTTATCACCCACGTACTTGACACTGCCGTTGCATATATCGAAGCAGTAAACACTATATTTCCTGTTGCTTCTGTAGTTGCAATTCCTTATTCAGCTTCTCCCAGAGCGGTCGAGACGCTTAGAACAAAAGGTTTTAATGTTGTAGTTCCTGCAACAATTGCCGACACATTTACCGAGTCGGAAGATCAGGTTATCAGTGCACTAAAAGCTTCTCAGCAGCCGTTACTAGTTCAAGAAGTGGGTGGATATCTTGCCAAAGCATCTGCCAGACTAGCTTCTTTTGCACACTTTCTTGGTGTTGTCGAAGATACGAACAATGGCCACTGGTTATATGAAAACACTAGCCCACACCCTATCCCTGTACTTTCTATGGCACAAAGCCCACTAAAAGCTGTTGAAGATTCAATAATCGGTGATGCTGTCCTTTTTAGTATTGAACGAGTTCTTCGAGAGGAATTTGCTGCAATATGTCAGGGACTCAGAAGTGCTGTGATAGGTTTTGGTAAGATAGGCCGCTCTACTGCCGTTGCACTCAAAGGACGAGAGGCTGTTGTTTCTATCTATGACATCAACCCTGCTAAAAATATGAGTGCTAAAGTAGAAGGCTTCTTCCCAATGCCATTGCACCAGCTTTTACAAGAATCAGACCTCGTAGTTGGTTGTACTGGTCAGACCTCTATTCGCCTTGTAGATATGCCATTTCTTAAAGATGGAGCTATTTTGGCTAGCGCAAGTTCCAAGGCTGTCGAGTTTGCACTTTCAGACTTTGAACGTGAGTGTAGAGTGGAGAAGTTTTCCGATGTTGTCTGGAGATTTACACAGCCAAACGGAAAAAGATTCTATCTTCTTTCAAAAGGTACTCCTATAAATTTTAGGGATGGAAGCATTCTGGGTACTATTTTGGATATGATCTACTGTGAACTATTTGTCTGTATGCGTGAAGTTGCAGCCAAACGCGCACCTGTTGGCCTCTCGAAGTCTCCACCAGCAATTCAAGATGAAGTTGCAAAAGCGTGGCTTAAAGCCCACTCAGAAGACTTTTTGAAGGCATTAGACGACAAAGTCTGGGATTACCCAGAGAGCTTGAAACTTGGGGCACCAAAGTAGGTAACTAGGAATGTTTAACGAACTCTTTTTAGCATTCTGGAATGTTGAAAATCTTTTTGACACTGAAACCGCAGAGCGTCCTGGAAAAATTAAGCAGATGATTGAGAAAGACATAGTTGGTTGGGACACAGCTATGTTAGCTGTAAAGTTAAAACAGCTTTCAAAAGTCATCTCTTCTATGAATTCTGGAAAAGGACCAGATATTCTAGGTCTGTGTGAGATAGAGAACAGAAATGTGTTGGTCAAACTGACAGAACAGATAAGAAAAGATATTGGACGCAGCTACTCCATTGCTCACGCAGACACTAGCGACAATAGAGGGATTGACGTTGCTTTTATATATGATTCAACTATTGCAACCGCTTCTGAGATGTTTCAACATTGGGTAGTCAAACGCTATCCTACACGCGAACTTTTTCAGGTTAACTTTATAATTGATAAAAAAACATTGGTACTGATAGGAAATCACTGGCCTTCACGCACTTCTGGTCAGTACGAATCTGAGCCTTATAGAATGATGGCTGGTGAGACTTTGTCATACTGGATAGAACAGATACAGGTTAAACTTGGTGATGATGTTGGTATTATTGTTATGGGCGACTTTAATGATGAACCTTTCAACCGCTCGATCACAGAATATGCATTAGCTACCAACAACAGTCAATCCGTACTGAACCAGCAAGACCTTCTGCTAAATCTCATGTGGCCAATCCTCGCAAGTGGTTTAGGGTCACACGTGTACAATGGGCGTTGGAACCTACTAGATCAGATAATGGTAAACAGAGCCGTTGTCAACAGAGCATCGGGTTGGAGATTGAGCGCAGCACCTCGCATAGAAGCTACAAAGATAATGTCTCGCTCAGATGGTGTAGGACCAAGAAGGTTTGGATTTAAGCCCAAGGAAAGGGACAAGGACGGTTTTAGTGACCACTATCCCGTTAGCATAACACTCAAAAAATAGAAAACTGCTTTATGAAGATATTTTAGGACATCTAGCTTTATTACTTAGGCTACTTCTCCATTCTTACTTAGTTCTGCTATCGGCTCTGATTCAAGTTATTTTGAGTAAATTCTTTTGTTTTTTGCTCTCCACGTGTACTATTAAAACGGTTGCTTTCGCTTTATAGAGAGGTATTAAAAATACGCACGATTACGTATGTCCCTAAAACCAACCAATTTTCGGAGTTATCCATTCTGTCTGTTTGAGGGAGTGAATAGTTATGCGAGTAGCTATAATAGGAAATTCTGGATCAGGAAAAACAACGCTAGCCAAACGACTTTCTACCTTAAATGCT
>JAEUQL010000579.1 GCA_016789295.1 Blastocatellia bacterium
CTTTGGTGCTTTCAAGAATGGCAGATTCCGGTAACTCTTCCATAGGAATTTCAGGAGCTGAAACTGCTGTTTGTGAAGATATACCTAATTTCTCAAAACGCTGGAGTATGGCTGGATGGTTTGGATACTGTTTGTCTAAGTTTTCGAGTGTATCACGAGCAATATCTAAATAGCCTTGTGCAATATAGAAATCGACCCCTTCAAGCTCATCTCTAAGTATCTTGTCTTTGGCCAGATGAGCAGTAGAAGGAGCTTCATCATTAAAATTTATCTCAAAGCTCTTCATTTCATCCCCAGAAACTGCACCTTTGACAGATATCTGTGCTGGTGGGGGAGCAGAAGTAGAGGTTGGACTTGTAGAAAAAAGAGCTTCAAATGAAGTAGGAGGCTGTGAAGTCTGCTCAAAGTTATTGGGCATTGGTGTGGGCGAAGAAAATAGATCGTTTGGCATCTGTGTAAAAGCAGAAGGCTGATAGGCAGGCATCTGATAGTCTGCTCCTTCTGTACCTACTCCAACATCTGTGATGTTGCCACTCAGATCTATCTCTACTGCAAACTCATTGCCAAAAGTAGCCGGCCCATTGTTCGTTCCTAAACCAGAAAGAGAAGGGTTGAGCTTGTAAGCTTCCGACATCATAGCACTTGAAGCAGCCTTGTCTCCCTTAGCTTCATAAAGACGGGATAGCTCTACACATTGAAATGACGCTTTCTCTTCAAGACCTCCATCTATATATATTTGTCTAAGCTTTAACCTTGCATCTATATAGTCAGGGTGTCTGTTGATCAAGTCATCGAGAAGCTCTGCTGCATGGTCAGCATAGCCACGACTTGCAAACATCTCAGCTTCTCTTAACTGCTTCTCTGCAATCTGCATTTCGGTCTGTGGAAAAGAGAGTGGGCTTGTGCTAAATCTCTCTGGTGGAGCAACTACTTGCTTTGGAAGCTCTGCCGGAGCAGGTTGCCCGAAATCTGTGAAAGCTGGTGGAGGAGTGTATGAGATCGACTGTGTCACACCAAGGCTGGCAAGTCTCTGCTTATGAGAAGGCTCATCTGGTTCTATCTCTGCTAGTTGCTTCAAAGCCTCTATGGCGTCATCTTTCATTCCACGACGCATGGCGACTTCGGCTATTGTGTTGAGAGTTGCTGCAAGGTTATAGTCTTCCCTAACACGTAGATATATGTCAGAAAGCCTTTTTAGTGCAGTCATGTGGTTTGCATCGTAGTCAAGTATTCCTCTTAAAAGATTTATAGCCTTTTCTTCTTGACGTCTTGCAATTAACAGATCTACACATTTATCAACTGTGTTTATGGTGCTATCAAACTGCCCTTTCTCTAAGTAACGCTTTCCTACTTCTATGAGGTAGTCGTACCTCGACTTATCTAGTTCTAGCAGACGACTAAAAGTCTCTTCTGCTTCGCTGAGCATCTTACCGTTTAGATAAGTTCTACCTAACAAAACTATTAAATCTACGTCTCCAGGATTTTTATCCAGAGCAGAACCAAGCATCTCAAGAGCCTGATCTAGATCACCCTGCTGCAACAGGGCATCTACCATAGCTTTTATGGCCGATTTTGAATCCGGGTTTATTGACACAGCTCTCTGATACGATTGTATTGCATCAGAAACTTTACCCTTCTTTAAGAACTCTTGTCCGGCTGCAATGTAGGCTTCATGAGCCTCATCGTACATATTTTCTACTTGATAGCTTTCAGCCAATTTTAAGCGAACAGAAGTATTTTCTGGGTCTAGGTCTGCTATCTTTTTCAACACTTCGAGAGCTTGTCTTGTCTGCCCAGTCTTTTTGTAAGCGTCAGCAACAAGAAGATACTGCTGTCTTGCATCAACAATTAGACCTTGCTTTGAATAGAGATCTGCTAGCTTAAGTGATGTCTCGTAGTTTGAAGGCTCAAGCTTGCTTATCTTCTTGTACATTGCTATAGCCTTCAGCGTGAAACCGTTTTCACGGTAGTTTTCGGCTATTCGCGAAAAGTTCATTATTGCTTCTTCAGTCCGACCTGCTCTCACACAAAGATCGCCTAAAGTATTTATCATGGTAAGGTCGTTTGGATCGGCTTCCACAATCTTTCTGTACTCATCAATAGCAGATGGAATCTTTCCCTGCTGAACATACTTTTCAGCCGATTTTAATACTTTAGCTTTATTGAATGACATATACTTCGGCCGCTCCGGAGGTAGATGACTGAATTTAGCGTGCTTAAAGCCTAAGTACGAAAACTAACACAGCAAGTATGTGTTGTCAACTCGTTTGCAAAACAAAGAGATCCACTAAATTACAGTATCTAGAATACTTGTAACTTCCGCATCCTATTCTGCCATGGTTTTTTGTTGTACAAAAAGCCCATTTTCTATTGTGAAGTTACACCTTTAAAACTTTTACGATGAATCTGTGTAGCACCTAACTTCTGCAAAGCATTCAGATGTTCTGCGGTGCCATACCCAACATTTCTATCAAATCCGTATCCAGGAAATATTTTGTTGTAGTCTGTCATTATACGATCTCTCTCAACTTTTGCAATTATAGAAGCGGCTGCTATTGATACTACAGATTCATCACCTTTGATTACTGCTTTTTGTGGTAACCCTGTAGAAGGTAGAGAAAAACCATCTATTAGTAAAAAGTCTGGCTTGATCTTTAAGCTCTCTATAGCTTCTGCCATTGCAAAAAGAGCTGCCTTGTGAATATTTATCCTGTCTATTTCTTGTGGTTCTATGAAAGATATAGATGTAGAAAGTGCACTTTCTAATATCTCTGTCGAAAGCCGCTCTCTCTGTTTTTTGGTCAACTTTTTAGAGTCATTT
>JAEUQL010000057.1 GCA_016789295.1 Blastocatellia bacterium
CAATCCTAAATGAAGTACCTACAGGTCCATTGTCAGGATCAAGCTGAACTATTTTTGCTGGTCTGTCAACTCCATCTATTAGAGAGAAATATATATCGTCATTGCCATCTACTTCATCTTCAAAGATTAAAAAGACATCTTTTGAAGCACTTGTAGCAAGTGTTGGTGCTTGAGATATAGTGATATTCCCTGTCAGGTTCACTGCTGGAATGAAACTAGCCCCTTTATCATTTGACCTAGATAGCAATATCTCCGAGTTACCTGTAGATCTATCTACCCAAGCTAGATATACACTATTCTCTGTTGCAAGAATTGTAGATTCTGAAGAGAACTCAGGTGTATTTGACACATTCTGCACTCTTGTAAAACTGTTCCCATTGTCTCTAGAAACAGAAGTAAAGATCTCAAAACGGCTGTCACCATCTGACAATGCCCCTGACATCGAAACATATACTTCACCAGTAGCAATAGCCGAAATAGAAGGTTTAAAGGCAAAGTTGATACCTTGTGACGCAGTGCCAACCTTGCTAAAAGATGAAAGATTTCCTGTTGAACGAAGGACTTCTATTTGGCAACCTCCAGATAAGCAGTTTTCATATGCCAAATATGTTTTCCCATTACCATCATTGGATACGGCTGCATTGTAGAGATTTCCTGCTCCCCCACTTGCAACTACGCCAGTTGGTGAAAATGTTGCTCCACCATCGGTAGATCTGGCGTTGAATATTTCAAAACCCAGTGAAATAAGAGACTGTACCCCATTCCAGAAAACCACTACTTCACTATCAGTAGTAGCTATTGTAGGAAGTTCTGAAAAATCGAGTGTTGGAGAGAGATTTTGAGGAACAGAAAAAGAGCTTCCTTGATCAACCGACCTACTGTACATCACTTTGCAATCAGAACCCATGCACTCTTGCCAGACCACGTGTATGTTTCCATTTTTGTCAACGTTTACTTGTGAGTTCAGAGCCGTTCTATTGGTATTTTGTGAGACAGTTACTGGAAGTGTAAAACTCGAACTATCCTTAGACTTTGAGTAGACTATTCGGAAATTGGCTTCGGTATTATCACCCCAAACAGCGTGAAGATTGTTAGTTTGGTCAACAAAAAGGTTTGGCTGAATGCTACGGCCTGCAGACCTTGAAATATTAAAAGGCAGACGAGCAAATTGACTTTGTGCTACAACATTGAGTCTCAGCGTAGAAGTTGTGGTGAAACCATTTACAGTAGCTTTAACTACAACAGGGTGTGTTCCAGAAGATGTTGTTGCACTGGTCTTTGCAAACAGAGCCACTTCATCACCACTGCTAATATTATTCCTATCAAAGTCAAAGCTTATGGAGTCGGTGTCTGATGTAGCAGAAAATGTTACTGAGTCATTAACTCCAGAAGCCAAACCTCCGACTCTTTTAAGTTTGACGCGCAAAATTGTTCCTTGTCCAGCAATAACTGTCTGTGAAGGAATCACTGGTGAAATAGTCAAACCTGCGATGGGCTGCTCAAGATCTGAAGTTTCAAGTACTGCTGTGTAGACATCTGGATCAAGGCCACTGCGGTCATCTCCCCAAGCGAAGAGAAAGCCCGCCCGGTCTGTCAACGCACTCATCTGGTTGTAGTCCCCATGATAGTTGTTTCTTATGGTGATAGGTGTTGGAAGGACAAGCCAGTTAGCAGTTGTGATTCTCCTACTGGGTAAGAAACTCTTTCCACCATCTTTAGAGATAGCTGCAAAGACATCAAGTAAAGCATTGAACTTTGGATCGTTGCTTCTGTCATACCACATCACTCCAACAGTTCCGTCAGTTGCTACAGCAACAGACGGCATAAATTGATCCGTATTTCCAATGTCATTATTTACTCTCAAAGGTGATGACCAGCTAGCCCCACGATCTGTCGATCTTATAAAGAATACATCAGCTTTATCTGCATTCTTTCCAGGAACAGGAGAGTTAAAGGTTATGTAAATGTTACCTCTACTGGATGTTTGGCTCTTATCTACTGCAATGCTTGGAAGTCCATTGACCGAGAAATGACTGTTCAGTAGCGGGCCTATCAGCTCATAAGTTGTGACTGAAACAGCAGTGTCTATAAGAGCAAAGCTTTGTCCAGCATTAGCTGAACGGGCAAACCTAATACCTCTGACGTTTAGATCACCCCACGCAGCATAAACTTCACCTTCTGCACCAACAGCTATATTGATACCTTGAAGATTAAACCTTGGATCAAAAGGGGTTAGAGCTATGCCGTTTGGGAAAGTTTTTCCACCGTCGGTAGAAGCTGCAAAGTCTATTCGGCTTCCTGAAGCCCTGATCTCTGTCCAACCTACGTAAACATTTCCTGCATTTGGACTGTTTGTGTTGTCTACAGCTATCCATGGCTTGTCTTGAATTACTCCTAAAACATTTTGAGGAAAGACCTGTATTGGAACAGACCAATTTCGTCCCCCATCTGTTGAGCGAGAGATGATTATAACGGTTGCACCACTACGGTTCTGCGCAAGACCAGCATAGTAGAAGAGACCTGTGCCGGCTGCTACAACGCCACTGCCAAAATTTTTGCCTTCAGCAAATTGTGGAATGAAGGTCTGAGACCAAGTTCTGCCACCATCGTTTGAGTAGCTTACAGCAGAAAACTCTGTCCCTATGTCGTTGTAAGCAACGACTATGTCCTGACCACTCACAGCACTGGAAGTTCCATTTTGTACTCTTGCACCGGTCTCAAAACGTGGATCATTGGCTCTGGTGTTGGTCAATGTGCCATTTATCAAAAAATCGACAAAAGGATCTTTGGCCTGCTTGTAAGAAAATCTTTTGGTATCTACTTCTGTTGATTGTTCTTGCTGCTGTTCTGGAAATCGAAACCCTCTCGGATCGACTCTGCCTTCTAGTTGGGAATTTATTCTCTGTTCGATCCAATTTTTTATCTTCTTTTCATCAGAACTCCTTTTTTTTGAAGCAGTTGTGTAAGAACTACTAAAAGGGAGTAAGAATAGAGATAGTAGTAGTAGTGGGAATAAAAATCTGTATTTCATATTAAGTTCTCTTTGAAAAAGTATCTGATAATTATCTGATAAGATACCCTTTAGGGATGGCTTTGGTCAAACAGTTGAAAGTAGCTGTCTCCTGCAATCGATTTTCACAGCCGCTCAACGTCGCTTAGTGACCACTAGTGGAATTCTTGTCGCCTTTTTCACTGACTGTCTACTATAGTTAAACCGAGTAAATTCTTAATTCAAATCACACTTCCGTCTGAAGGCATGTACAATCTGCTAAATGCCTTCAGACTTTTTTATAGACTCTTCTGGAGACAAATCAATGGACAAAATATTAATTCTTAGCTTCATATTTATCTTGTCATCTCTAACATATGTTACATATAATCAAGAAGAAGATGCTGTGCAGATACCTATTCAAAACTATTTCAAAGGTCAAGCTACTGGAAATCCAGAGTACATAAGAAAAGCTTTTCATCCAGACGCAAAACTTTTCTTTATACACGAAGGTAGATACTCTCAGTTAACATTGGATGAATTTACTGCCCGCTTCAATGGCAAGCCAGCTCCAGACGAAATGGAAAGAAAACGGTCTATTGAAAAGATCGATATTAGTGGAAATGCTGCTATGGTAAAGCTGATCCTCAAGTATCCAACAGTTACCTTTACTGATTATATGTCGTTGCTAAAAATCGAAGGCGAGTGGAAAATAGTCAATAAAACTTTCTATGCAGAAGCAAAATAGTAAAGAGGCTTGAGTGTTGGGTTTTAGCTCACTGTTAGAAAAACAGCACCTATCTTTCTGGAAGCTACAGATAGCTGGCTGGATGTTTTACTGTGTAATGATCTATGTTACATTTCTGACTGTAGTCGCAGAAGGAGCATGGCTACAATTACTTGAGATTAAAGCTTTTAGGACATTACTTGGTTTTATACTTAGTAGTATTTTGCGTCTTTTCTATAGACGTAT
Source organism: Blastocatellia bacterium (assembly GCA_016789295.1). Lineage (GTDB taxonomy): Bacteria > Acidobacteriota > Blastocatellia > Chloracidobacteriales > JADJPF01 > JAEUQL01. The sequence continues at coordinate 3,963 of JAEUQL010000057.1, forward strand.
GCCTACAATATGGTCTTTCCGTCGAGTTACTTTTGCAGCAATACTGTTGGTTCTAACGTTTGCTTCTCTTTGGACAGTTTTGGAGGGGTTTTTCATCAATTTTCAGCATCCAGACAGCAATTTCTTCAAAGATTCAGCAAAGCTTGTAAAAGTTTACCTCGACTACACTATGACATTGGTTGCCTGGAGTGCGCTCTATTTTGGAGTGAAGTTCTGGATGGCTTGGCAGAAAGAGCACGATCAAGCTTTACAAGCTATAGCTCTTGCAAAACAGTCTCAACTAGAGATGCTACGCTATCAGCTAAATCCACATTTCCTTTTTAATGCTCTCAACTCTATACGTGCATCGATTGACGAAGATTACTTACAGGCCAAGCGGCTTGTCACAGAGTTTTCGGAGTTTCTTCGATTTTCACTCCTTAGCGGAAGTAGAGAAAATATCCAGCTCTGTGATGAGATAGAAGCTGTTAAAAACTATCTAGCAATAGAAAAGTTACGCTTTGAGGAAAAGTTACAAATAGAATTTAATATTGCTCCAGAATCACAAAGCTTAGAGCTTCCAGCTTTTCTTATACACCCTCTAGTTGAAAATGCTATTAAACACTCTATTATGAATAGTTTAACACCTCTGCGGCTTAAAATATCTACCGAGGTGCAAAACCTGAAATTACTGATCAAGATCTCAAATACCGGACAGTTATTAGATAATACATGCTCTAATAAGACTGGTGTTGGAATCAAAAATGTTCAGCAGCGTTTAGAAAATTATTTTCCAAATAGAAGCTCTTTTCAGCTATACCAAGATGGGCAGTGGGTTCGAGCAGTTATTGAAATTAGTTATCATTGAGGCTATAAGCAATGTCAAATAGACTGAAAACAGTTATTGTAGATGACGAGCGTTTGGCAAGACGTGAGCTTTGGTTAATGCTTTCACAATATCAATCCATTCAAGTAGTTGGTGAAGCCGAAAGTGTGCAACAAGCTGTAGAACTGATACAACATGAAAACCCAGACCTTATCTTTCTTGATATTCAGATGCAAGGAGAGACAGGTTTTGATCTACTCGAAAAAGCTCCTGGAGCTTACAAAGTAGTTTTTGTTACAGCTTTCGATAGCTATGCTTTAAGAGCATTTGAGGTAAATGCTTTAGATTATCTACTCAAGCCCATAAATCCAAGTCGATTAGATCAGGCTATTGAGCGTTTGTCAAAACTCCACTCACAAAAACCACTCTTTGCTCGCAAGCTATCATATGATGACAGAATTTTTTTAGAAGTTAATGCTAGATCAAAGTTTATAAAAGTCAGCTCTATTGTCTATATTCAAGCAGCAGCAGATTATTGTGAAATCTATACAACCGATGGAGCTAAATTACTACTACTTAAGCCATTGAAAGAATGGGAAGAACGGCTCCCAGAGCAGAATTTTGTTCGTATCCATCGATCCACCATTGTCAACCTAGACTATGTAAAACATCTAGAAATTTCACCTTACAGTTCTGGATTAGTCTATATCAGCAACCTGTCAGAGCCTTTAGTAATGAGCCGACGATACGCAGCCAAGCTGAAATTGAAGTTTGGATAAATACTATTTTAGCTTTGACAGTTCTATATCCTCTTTAATAGCAACACCTTCTGGCCCACAGACTATGAGAGAGACTTTAGCAGCGTTCCAGTCTATATCAACTATTCCAAAGTTCAACTCTCTGAACTGTTTACCTATCCTGTAGCGGTTTGGCTCTGTCCAAGGATAATGCTCTGGCTCATTGGACACGTGTGTCATACCACTTGAAGTTAGATCGTAAATGGGATAGCTGACACTGGAGTCTTCTACTTTTGAAAGTTCAGCAATGTGTCTGTCTCCAGATATTATAATTACACCCTCTGCACCACTATTTTTTATGGTTTCAAACAGTTTTTTTCTAGCTTTTGGGAAATTTTCCCACTTTTCAAATCTCTGCTCTTGAGCTATTACTTGTATGCTTGAGGCAATGATGTTAACTGCAGCAGTGCTACTTTTTAGTTCATTTTCAAGCCAAGCCCATTGCTCTTCACCTAACACATCTCCATCTTGACTTGGCGTATCTCGATGATAACGAGTATCAAGTAGTAAAACTTTTAATTGTCTTTCGCCTTCACCATAAGTATATGACCAATAAGCACCTTTCTGCTTGCGGCGTGGGCTGTCTGGAGTTTCACCTAGAAAGTCGAGTAACTCTTTCTGACTCTCTTCTCTTTTAGTATATTCCTTGCCACCGTCATTGAGTCCATAGTCGTGGTCATCCCAAACACCTATGATCGGAACCTTCTTTCTCAACTCTGCATAATCGGGTTGGCTCTTTTGTGTATCATATTGCCTGCGCATTTCTGACATATCTTCTGTGTCAGCATAGATAATATCTCCAAGCCATAGCCACAGATCTGGCTCACTATTAATAATAGGTCTCCAGATGGGTTGTGGAAGGGTTATCTTGCTACAGGAGCCGAATGCCAACCTGAAAGTTCCAGGGGTTTTATTGGCCAATTTTCCTATATATTCAGGGATGGGAGGTTTTAAAGTCTCCGGAATTTTTGAAGTCTTCTCTCCGGAACAAAATAGTGTAACCAGCAGAAAGAGCAGTGGTAGGACTTTTAAAGACTTTGTCAATTGAGTATCTTCTTTCTATCTAATTGCTACTTAAATTTTACTTCTTGCCCAAAATCTCAACTATAGCAATGTACATAGCTTCTATTCCAACAGGAATAGCACCATCGGCATCTGGAGCATAGAGCGGACTGTGTAATGACGCAGGTTCTTGACCAGCTTTTTTTAACCTCTCAAGCTCTGTTGCAGGCGTAGTGCCAAGACGAAACATAAATGCAGGTATTGCAGGCTCGCCATCCCCAAGACGGCCAAAATCTTCACCTATCATCTCTGCTTGCCGTTGCTCAACCCGTTCTGTAGCCCAGAATGACTGCCATGCCTTAACAACTCTATCAACAAGTGAAGAATCATTTACCGTTGCAGGTGTCTCGATAGCATCCCCAGAATTGACTTCAAATATAGGGTATCTCTCCTTGGGAACAGAGTATGCTTCTGCCACAGCATCGGCCATCTTCTTGAGCGAAGAGAGTATCTGGCTACGGCTTTCACGCGAGTAAGACCTGACGGTAATTTGCAGTTTTACTTCGTCTGGAATGATGTTGTAGCGAGTTCCACCGTGTATTGAACCAACAGTGACAACAGCAGGTTCTGTTGGCGAAAGTTGACGACTAACAATTGTCTGTAGCATCTGCACATAGCTTGCAGCAATAACTACTGGATCTATGGCTTTGTGCGGGGCAGCTCCGTGTCCACCTTTTCCACGAATAGTAATATCAACAGAGTCAACATTAGCAAATGCTGCACCTTTGACATAACCTACAGAGCCAGTAGGTATAAATGGATCTACGTGAAGAGCAAGAGCATAATCCGGTTTTGGAATTCGTTGGTAAAGCTTGTCATCTAGCATTGCTTTTGCTCCTGCACCTACTTCTTCAGCAGGTTGGCCAAGAAAGATCACTGTTCCTTTCCACTTAGATCTATTTTCAGCCAGAATTGCAGCCGTGCCCAACCAGACAGACATGTGTATATCGTGTCCACAGGCATGCATGACAGATACTTGTTGACCTTTAATCTCTGCTTTTTTAGAACTTGCGTAAGGTAGATTGGTGCGTTCTTCTACAGGAAGAGCATCCATATCGGTTCTAAGCAGCAGAGTGGGGCCATCACCATTTTTCAAAACTGCAGCTATACCTGTTTTTGCAATACCTTCTGTAACTTGGTACCCTAGCTTTCGCAGCTTTTCAGCAAGCAGGCTAGAAGTCTCTTTTTCTTGAAAAAAGAGTTCTGGATTCTGATGAAGGTGTTTGTAGGTAGCTAGGAGGTCTTGTTTAGAACTTTTCCAGTAGGCTTCAAAATCCTGTCTGAGATCTTGTGCCATCACAGCAGGAAAGAATAAGAAAATAGCAAGAAGTGTTTGATAAAAGAGCTTCATTTCAGGTCTACTCCAACAAGTATGAACCGGCCATCAAGCTGAGCATCTAGAACAGAGTGGCTCTGTCAACTCATAATAGCAAAATGTCCATTTTCAGGCGGTTTATGAAAACGATTTACGAATACTTTTATTAGAAGCATTTATGATACAGATTATAGAAGCCCTAAAGAAGATAATTTTGCAAAAGCAGCAGATGAGTTACATTTAAGGAGATAAGTGATGAGGAAGGTTTCTGGTCTATTACTTCTACTTCTTCAGTTAGTAGCAGTGATATCTTGCGTTAACACAAAGATTGATAGTTCTGAAAAGAAAGCACTGAATCAAGAAGAGGAAGTCAAAAAACCTATTTTTAGTTTAGGTTTGAAGACCGATCCAAAAACTATAGCACCTGCAGATCAGGTGAGACTGTTTCTTGAGATCAAGAAAAATGATGGGACTGTGGTTGATAACTTTGAAGTTGTACACGAAAAGCTGATGCACCTATTTGTTGTAAGTTCAGATATGGAGCAGTTTTTTCATCTTCATCCAGAAAAACAGGCAGGAGGAACTTTTATTGAGACAGCTTCCTTTCCAGAAGGAAGATATAAGGCTTGGGCTGGCGTAAGACCAAAAGGAGAAGGAGACTTAAACCTTAGTGCAACTTTTGATGTTGGACATCCTTTTGTAAGGCCAAATAGACTTATTGCTGACACTATATATATTAAAGAGATTGATGATACAAGAGTAACTTTAAGGCTTCCTTCAAAAGAGATGAAAGCAGGTGAAGCAATAATGCTCAACTATGTGCTTACCGACCCAAGTACACGACGTTCTATAAAAGACCTAGAACCTTTTTTAGGTGAAATGGGACATCTTATGATAATAAGTGAAGATGGTAATGAATTTGTTCATTCTCATCCAATGAGTAGTTCTGAAGCAGAATTCGGAGTAGTGAGTTTTCACGTTGAATTTCCCAGAGCGGGTAGATACAAGGCTTGGGCGCAGTTCAATAAAGGCGGAAAGATACTGACTACAAGCTTTGTTCTTCAAGTTGGTTAATAGCTTTGCTGGAAGGTTTTTGGAGGTTTGGGCTAGACATACGTGAGAGGGTGTCGTACATCTAGCCTTGTTTTCATACCTTCATCTTCTGAATCATCTGAATAATTGGCCAATCCTACACTTTGAAACCCTTGGATTTCTTCAACGTAGTAGTTGATTTACAAGCCTTTATTGAAGATGGAGAAGCGTTATTTTCTTCGATTAGGTCCTCTTGTGGTTTTTCTGTCTTCTTCTGATCTTCTGAAGCCAGAGCCTTCATCTGCACGCCAGACATCAATCTGTCGGCGATCCTCCTTATTCCATTGTTAGCACTCTGTGTCAGTGAGCTGATCTCAGCACTAATTCCATTTACTTGCAGCAATTGGCCGATCACGTTCGCTGTCTTAGAGAAGATTTGGTTGTTGCCATAGCTGATGTGTCCGCCACTCAAAGCAAAAACAGACATCATCACCAATACTAGGTAGATTCTATTCCTTTTCAACATAGTAACTTTCCTTGAGAGAGTTTTTAACTCCCTGTCTAACTCAAACAGCCCTAAAACTACTGTTTGTCGGTTTAACTCTACACTATTTGGCTTGTACGTGTATTTTTAGAAACGCCATTAAATATTAAAAGTTCCCACAGGGTTTCAAACTTTTTGCCAAAAGTTGCCCAGTGTTACAAAAGATTTTTCTCAAAAAGGCTCTTAAAGGAAAAACATTTCCTGTAGTGACCTTATGAACTCCTTGCTATTTTGGTGCTTGTCCTAAACTGAGCAGCTATTTTATGGCGAATTATGAGCGAAGTCAAGGTTTTCTACACTTCAAAGTTGAGATGCTCTTGAGCTTTTCCATACCGTCAAGTTCCTTTACATAGTGAAAAATATTTTGTCACTTGTAAGATCAGTATTTTTATAAGGTTAGCTATAATGGCTCCTTTATATGGATACTAAATATACAGCGATAATAGATCATTTCAACAGCTTAAAGAATAATTTTTTCATAAAGTTGTAAAGAGCAGACCTTTCCATCTATCCTATTGATTAACAACCAATTATGTGAATAAGCCCCTTTCGTTTAAAGCCCTTGCGAGAGATTTTACAAAGCTATTACGTAAAGTTAAATACAGATTGAAAAACAGCTTTGGCACTGCTATTGCTGTAAAGTGTGTGTCCATAAAAAACAAAATAATCAAAAGAGGAATTCAGCAACCATGGAAAACAGAAATCTTAGCAGGAAGTACCTTGCTTTCTTTACTTTTATGCTTTTGGCTCTTGTAGTTTTCGGAATTACAAAGTCGAGTCAGGCTCTCACAGACAATGACAAGCTAACTATTGAAACTCCTGTATCGCAGATCGAAGCAGAAGACAACACTCCTTTCAGCATGGAAGGTGTTGAATACATCAACCAACGTGCCTTCATTGAGAGTGGCCGCAGATGCGGTTCCTATATGGATCCAGTCAGAATGGTAGCTGCAGAGAAGCAGTTCAACGAATTTATGAAGAACCGCATCAATCCAGCAGTTACCGGTGGAACAATAAATGTATACTTCCACGTAATCAACAACGGCACAGCAGTCTCCAACGGCAACATCACAGACACAATGATTGCCAATCAGATGTCCGTTCTTAACAATGCTTTTGCTCCAACAGGATGGTCTTTCAATCTAGTCAGTGTAGACCGCACAACCAATGCAAGCTGGTTTGCAATGGGTCCAGGAACCACAGCAGAGCGTCAAGCAAAGAGCGCACTTCGCAGAGGAAGTGCTGACGATCTCAACATCTACACAGCAAACCCAAGTGGTGGCATACTCGGCTATGCAACATTCCCAAGTGATTACACAAGAGATCCTATTGCTGATGGCGTAGTACTTCTCTTCTCCACAGTCCCTGGTGGGACAGCAGCACCTTACAACTTAGGTGACACTGGAACACACGAAGTAGGTCACTGGATGGGCCTATTCCACACTTTCCAGGGCGGTTGTGCAACAAGCACTACAAGTGGTGGTGACCGTGTTGCAGACACACCAGCAGAGAGATCGGCTGCTTTCGGTTGCCCAACAGGCCGTGACACTTGCAGCTCTGCAGGTCTCGATCCTATCACCAACTTTATGGACTACACCGATGACTCTTGCATGAACAGATTTTCTGCTGGCCAAGACGCAAGAATGGATGGACAGTTTACATCATTCCGCTTTGGCAAGTAGTTAAAAACTAAAGTTAGCTAAAAAGGAGGGCAGTTTTGCTCTCCTTTTCATTTTTAAATCTCCTCTATAATGAGGAATTTTACACAGCAAGTCTTCCCAAAACTTCGCAGTCTCAAGTAGGAACCCACTTTGGATGTAAAGCTAAAAACTACAGTAACTTATTCTTTTACAAATGATTACAACCCAAACCCTATCTGCGGTATACTTATTGCTTTTCCTTTTTTGAGAGTGGTCTCTTCTGTTTTAGTCTATCAGCTTTGAAAGTGTGGCCAAGCAGGAGTCTCTCTGATAGTATATTTTCCCCTAAAAGGTTAAGTTATTTGCTTAAAACACCATAATAATTAAAGGCACTATTCATATGGAGGCACCATGGAATTTCCGACATTCGTAACGAATGTGAAACTGCGTAACTGGGTAGAGAAGATGGCGAAGCTTTGTAAACCCGATCAGATCTACTGGTGTGATGGTTCACAAGAAGAATATGACAGACTCTGTGATCAAATGGTCAAAGCAGGCACTTTTATCAAACTCAATGAAGAGAAGCGTCCAAACAGTTTTCTTGCTCGCTCAGATCCAAGTGATGTTGCCCGTGTTGAAGACCGTACATTTATCTGCAGCATCAGTAAGCAAGATGCAGGTCCAACAAACAACTGGATGGATCCAAAACAGATGAAAGAGATTCTGACGGGTCTATTTGACGGTTGCATGCGCGGACGCACAATGTATGTGATCCCTTTCAGTATGGGGCCGCTAGGTTCACACATATCCCACATAGGCGTTGAACTTTCAGACTCACCCTATGTTGTAGTCAATATGAGAATAATGACTCGTATGGGTAGAGCCGTACTAGATGTTCTTGG
>JAEUQL010000580.1 GCA_016789295.1 Blastocatellia bacterium
ATTTGTAGTTCCAACGTCACGAAGTACTGCCCCACTACGCTTCATGACATCTGGGATGCGGAAAGCTCCACCAATCTCTATCAACTCTCCGCGTGAGATTATCACCTCTCCACCTTTTGCCATTTCATCAAGTACAAGCATGACGGCTGCTGCACAGTTATTGACTACTACAGCAGCTTCACAAGCCAAAAGTTCTTTAAGTTGTAACTCACAGTGGCTATTACGACTTCCCCGCTTGCCTGTTTGAAGCTCATATTCAAGGTTGGTGTAGGAAAAACTTGCTAAATTGATAGCATCAAGTGCTTCTTTAGCTAATGGGGCACGGCCAAGGTTGGTGTGTAACAGAGTTCCCGTTGCATTAATAACATAACAAAGACTTGATTGGAGAGAAGCTTTCCAATTGCTAGTAATTTGTGAAGTAACAAGACTGTCTATATTGTCTGACTCATTAACCTTTCCTTGAAGTATCGCTTCTCTAACCTTATCCAGTGCTGTGCGCAAGTGTTTTAGGACAAACTCTTTGCTACTACCCTCCACAAGGAGCTTTATCTGTGAAAGTTGAAGGTAATAATCTATAGGTCTTATCTGTCGCAGAAGTTTTTTACTCATTTACTACTTGGAACGACGATCAACAAGATAGCAACTACCTCGTTGCTGCTTTACATATTTTTTAAGCTCAGCCGCCACTTGGGCTAGTTGCCCTGGATGAGAGAACCTGTTGGGGTCATTTATCACAACAGCAAGTGCTATAGAAAGTATCGGGGCAAAGACTTTATTTCCTTGTCGGTCAGCTACTTCTATTCCCTTCTTTCTAATATCTTCCGAATCATAGAAATCGAGTATTTCTGCATCGAAAGCTTCTATAGCCTGCTTGCATATTGGTTCCCAATGTTCTGGAGAGGTAACTACTATGAAATCATCTCCACCTATGTGGCCAACAAAGTCTGTTTCACTGTCTCCTAGACTAAAAGTAGCATTGGTTAAAATGCTTGCTGTGTAGCTAAGGACTTCATCTCCAGCTGTAAAACCATATCGGTCATTGTAAGCCTTAAAATTGTTTAAGTCTGCGTAGATGACAGCAAAAGGTAACCCCATTTTGAGGTTGGTGTTGATTATCTGTTGAATTTGGCGGTTTCCTGGAAGGCCCGTTAAAGGACTTGCCTGCATTTCACGCCATTGGCGACGCAGATGACTATCGATTCTAGCTTTGAGTTCAGAAAACTTGAAGGGCTTGGTAAGGTAGTCATCAGCTCCTAATTTAAGCCCTTCAACCACATCTGATTCTTTGCTCCTAGCTGTCAACATGACTATGGTTGTATGACAGCTTTGAGGGTTGCGACGAAGACGTAAGCAGGTTTCCAGCCCATCCATTCCAGGCATCATTACGTCGAGTAGTATGAGGCGAACATCTCCACGGCTTGCTAATATAAGAGCCTCTTCACCCGACTTTGCTTCTACTACAACATAGTGTTTGCTTAAAGCATTGACGAGCATTTTGCGAAGGTTTTCATCGTCGTCAACAACCATTATTTTATCAGCCACAGTTCTACAGTCCTAAATCCCTCCATTTAGAATCGACTATACGCCTTATCTCTTCGCTCATCTTTATCTCTGGCGGCCAAGGTCTACTAAATCCTTCAGCAGGGAGCTTTCTAGTTGCATCAACTCCCATCTTTGAACCATAAGCAGCCATTCTTGAAGAATGGTCAAGGGCATCGACTGGCCCCATTACAAACTGAATGTCACGTTCTGGGTCTATATTGTTTAGTACGTACCATACTACATAACTTTTATCTCGCACGTCTACATCTTCGTCAACTACTACTATACATTTTGTAAACATTGCCTGACCAAGCCCCCAGATAGCATTCATTATTTTGCGTGCATGTCCAGGATATGCCTTTCTGATAGATACTATCATCAGGTTGTGGAATACGCCTTCAAAAGGCATATGCATATCAACTACCTCTGGGAATTGTCTTTTGAATATTGGTAGAAATATATGCTCGATAGCCTCACCCATGTAACAGTCTTCCATTGGTGGACGGCCAACTATTGTGGTGGAGTAGATTGGATCTTTTCGTCGTGTAATAGCAGTGACGTGAAAAGCTGGATAAGCATCTTCAAGAGTGTAAAAGCCTGTGTGGTCTCCAAAAGGGCCTTCAGTGCGCATATCCTCTGGATCTACATAACCCTCTAGAACAATCTCTGCGTTTGCTGGAACTTCAATGTCTACTGTTTCACACTTAACCAGTTCAACAGGGTTTCTTCGTAAAAATCCAGCAAAAAGCATCTCATCAAGGTCATCAGGAAGAGGCAGTATAGCTGCAAAAGTAGTAACTGGGTCGGTTCCTATAGCCACAGCTACTTCCATAGGAGCTTTTGTACGCTTGATATGCTCTCGAAAATGGCTGGCACCATGCTTGTGTAACTGCCAGTGCATTCCTGTAGTCCTTTCGTCAAAGACCTGCATTCTGTACATGCCACAATTACGCTTGCCATTTACAGGATTTTTTGAAAAGACTAGTGGGAAAGTAATGAATCTTCCACCATCTTCAGGCCAACATTTAAGAATAGGCAAATCGTAAAGCGAGAAGTTATCTTTCAGAATAACTTCTTTGCAAGGTCCTGAACGAACTGTTTTTGGAAACAGTCTGCCAAGTTCTGCAAGTTTAGGTATCATTTTTACTTTTTCAAGTAGTCCTTGTGGAGACTTAAAGTCAAGCAGCTCTGTAATCCTCTCTGCTACTTCTTCATAAGAAGAAACTCCAAGTGAGATCTCCATTCTTTTTCTACTTCCAAAAGCATTAATAA
>JAEUQL010000581.1 GCA_016789295.1 Blastocatellia bacterium
AAACCCAATGATTATAAATCAAGGCCAGCAGGGTTCCCTCGCTTTCAACCTGCTAAACTAATTCCTTGTGATCCTTCTTTTATAGGTCTGCCTGCACCTCAAGCAGATATTAATGATAGTGAAAGGCTGAGAAAAGTTGTACTTTCGCTTAAGAGTTGGCTAGGTCAATCAGCACGTTTTGTAAAACTACAGAAAGAGATTGGGTTACAAGAAGATGGGCAGTTTGTTCAAAAAAGTAGCATACCTCTAGATGATCTTATGGAGTCAGCTTTTGCTGCACTGGCTGAAGCTTACCTGATACCTCACTTGGAGGATAATAAACTTGAAGTTCATCAAATAGTCCTTTGTCATCCAAATACTTTTACCCAAGTCCACAAAGAAAGGCTACAGAATATAGCCTACCGCGCACTATCTGATAGGTTAAAAATTGATAATCCAAAGCACATACACCTTATCAGTGAATCTGATGCTGTTGCATATAGTTATTGTTTACAAAAGAAAAAAGAAGGAAAAAACGAAGGTACAGAGCGAATCATGATTTATGACTTTGGTGCTGGAACTTTGGATATTTCTGTAATTAAGTTTAAATGGAATAAGAATGCTAACTATCCAGAGAAATGGATAACAGAATCTAGAATAGGTGTGCCAGTAGCTGGAAACTACCTTGATAAAATGTTAGCTTGCCTTATAGATAGCTCACTTAAAAAACTTCTTGCTGATACTCAATATCAGGACAAATTTGATTACCAATACCCGGTTGTTGCAGAAACCCTAAAGCCAGAAAAGACTAACGAACACCGTAGAGCTATTCAGGAGCTATGGGCTGCTGTTAAAGAGGCAAAACAGGTTTGGAAGCAAGGTCAGCCATTTATAGTTAAAGTTGGTGAAGAGCAGTCTCTAATTGGGATACTGAAAGTGAAAGATATTAAAGGTGGGTATCCCACAGAGAGACCTGAAATCAATAAATTGGGTTTATGGGGAGATGGTACATACTTGAGGCTTGCTATTCCACCAAGCATAGTCAATGAAGATAAGAATTTCAAGGAGTTCATTAAATTTATAACGCATACTGTTCCTGCAGAAGCTATAAAAATAGCAAAAAATACAGCAAGAAAAGCAGGAGGATCCAAACAAAATGTAGAAACAGATAGCCTTCAGTGGAAGTTAGATAAGATAGTCCTTTCTGGGCGTGGAGCACTTTGGCCTGGACTACAAGGCTATTTGGAAGAAGAGTTTGATATAAGTGCAGCCCTAATAATTGGTGACAAAAGTTCGCTCAATGAAAATGAAGCAAGTAATGGTATGAAAGAGGCTGTAGCACGTGGAGCAATAGCCTGGCCAACAGTTGAAAAAGATATTGAAAAGTTAGACTTAGCATCCCCACAACTTGCTGTTTTGATTGCTAATAAGACAAATATTGTATTCATTGGTGAAGGCAGTGAAAAAGTTAAAGGGACAGAAAAAAATAATGGCAAAGGTGTTGAGTATGAGCCTATAGATCTAAAAGGCAGTCCAAATTTTAACTTGGTTCAAGTTGCAGTAGCAGACCCCAACCCAAGGGAAGATATTAACGATAAATTCCGCCGTTACTTCTACATTGAACTCTCAGATCATCATTATAAACGTGATATTTATTGGAAAGAAGATCCTCGCCTTTACATAGAGCAGAAAGAAGAAGATGGCCATAAGGAAATACTGTTAAAAAATTATGATGGTTATACAATATCAGCTTTTAGTAGTGACTTTAGGGCGGAGCAGCCAACAGATGAACCATCTTGGCCAATAGGTAGTCCAGTAATAAATCCTAACGGGCAGTAGCAGTAAAAAATATGAGATTTTGGAGACCGAATATGAGTAGAAAAATATATTCGTTTTGTAAAAATAAGCAGTTTGATAATCCAGCAAAAAATGCTTGCAGAAATAGTTTTTGGAAAGTTCTTACTACTATTTCTAGTCTGTTTCTTCTTGTAATTTTTGCACAGCAGACTCCTGCAAATGATAGTAGTAAGGCTTCTGAAAGTAACGATAAGATAAAAATCGTCTCCATTTCTGCCAAACTTGCTGATAATAGACCTGCAACAGCCCTCTGCATTGTATTTCAGCAAGAAATATTCTGTTACTACTCAGATAATAATGGCAAAATCAAACGTGATGATGATAAACGATTTAATAGATCTTTCCTAGATTTTAAACCAGGTACTTTAAGTACTTGGGTAAAAAATAAACAACTGGTAGAAAAATTTGGTGGTATAGAAAAAACAATAGAGGATTCACTTAGTAAAACTAAAACTCTTCTACCAACTGCTGAAACAATATTACAGAAGATAAAAGAAGAGGATGCTCCAAGAGTTATAGCTATAAGTAAGAGTGTTGGTAAGCTTGAGAAAACTTATGAAGATTTTGATGACTACATTCATGAAAATTTTTTAACTGAAATATCAAATAGCCCTGATCAATCAAAAGCTGATACACCACAGTCTACCCCATCCCTTGATCCCCCTACTGATAATAAAACTTCTAATACTTCACCCCCACAAACTGCTCAAACAGAACAAACTGACTACAAAATATATTTTTACTCACTTTATATTTTGCTAGCTGTGGTGATAGTTTTACTGGTCTTAACGGTTTTTATTAGTGGAAAAAAGAAAGAAACACAAAAAATTACAGACATAAAAGAAACTGTGCCGTTTGTGTGGCCGGAGCCTCGCGTCAGCGCTGGGGTGGGCAGGTACGAGACCAAGCTCCCGTTCGAGGTGGCCGCGCGGGCCGCGTGCAGTGTGTTTGGCGCGGTTTCGGCGATCGACGCCA
>JAEUQL010000582.1 GCA_016789295.1 Blastocatellia bacterium
GAGGGGTTATTTTTCAAACAGAAGATCAAGAGTATATACTATTTCTAGCAATACATCACATTATTGCTGATGGTTGGTCTATGGGAATACTGATTCGTGAGTCTATATCTATATATGAATCATACGTGAGTAGACAGAAGATAGAGTTACCACCATTGCCTCTGCAATATGCTGACTATGCTGTGTGGGAGCGTAATTGGCTAAAAGGAGAAAAGCTTGAAAAACAGTTAGGTTACTGGAAAAAGAAGTTAGACGGTGTTGCAACTTATAAGGGATTTTCAACTACTAGACCTAAAGTTGAGAGTTTTCAAGGTAGTAAATATAGTTTCCGTTTAGACAAAGAACTAATGCAGGGGCTGAGGTTGATGAGTGAAAAGAAAGCGGTCACACTTTTTATGAATCTGCTTTCTGCTTTCAAGTTTCTACTTCACTCTTATTCAAAGCAGAGTGATATTGTTGTTGGTACTGATGTTGCAAGTAGACAAGAAAAAAGTATAGAACTATTGATAGGCTTTTTTGTTAATCAATTAGTTTTAAGAACAGATCTGTCAGGTAATCCGTCTTATACAGAACTGCTTGAAAGAGTGCGAGATGTGACTTTGGAAGCCTACTCCCACCAAGAAGTTCCTTTTGACAAACTTGTAGAGGTACTCAAGCCAGAGAGAGAAGGCAACAGTATGCCACTGTTTCAGGTGAAAATGGTGCTGCAAAACAACCCCCTTCCACCTCTCTCAATTCCAGACCTTTCTATTGAACTGCTGGAGTTTCATAACAATACAGCAAAATATGATCTACTTTTGAATTTGACAGAAACAGTTGAAGGAATTGTTGGATATTTTGAGTATAGTACAAGCATTTTTAGCCTCCCGATGATTGAACTTCTGTTTAACCAGTACGAGGCAATACTAAAAACAGTTATAGTAGAGCCATCTATTCGATTAGACAAACTTCAAGAAGTTATGACAAAAGTTAGCCATAGACAGCAATTGGAACAAAAGCAGAGTCTTAAAGCTGTTGGGCGTGAAAAACTTAAGAATATAAGGCGTGAAGGTTACACAAAATCTCAAACAGGAGATTAGATAATGAAAACTTCTGCAAAATCACTTAAAAACCTCTCTTCTACTAGAAGAAATTCCATCACACTCTCCTCAGATCAGCTCTGTAAAAAAGAGTATTTGAGTCAAGAACATCTTCTGCCATTAGTGATTAGACCGGCTGTTGATGGTGTAGATCTAGTTGAATGGTTGGGGAAAAATATTGGGTTTATAGAAGATGCAGTAACAGAGTTTGGTGGACTGCTTTTTCGAGGTTTTGATCTTAAGTCTCAAGATGATTTTGAAAAGACAGTTCCTATACTAATTCCTAATCTGATGCAGTATATGGAAGGAGCTACACCAAGAATCAAGTTGAGTAGACAGGTGTACACCTCAACCGAATATCCTGCAGACCAATCAATCGCACTACATAATGAGCTTTCATATGTTACTTCTTGGCCTATGCGAATCTGTTTTTTCTGCTTAGAAGCTGCTGAAACAGGGGGAGAAACTCCTATAGCAGATGTTAGGAAAGTTTTTAACCGCATTGATCCAGAAATTCGTGAACAGTTCATTAACAAAGGCTGGATGTTAGTTAGAAACTTTGGAGATCACTTAAGTTTGCCTTGGCAAACTTCATTTAGGACAGAAAGTAAAGCAGAAGTTGAAAACTATTTCAAAAAAGCAGAAATAGATTTTGAATGGTTTAGTGACGATCAGTTGAGAACAAAACAGGTTAGACCATCTGTGGCAAAGCATCCAAAAACAGGTGAGATGGTCTGGTTTAACCATATTGCTTTTTGGCATGTGTCAAGTCTAATGCCAGAAGTGCGTCAGTCAATGCTCAAAATCTTTAAAGAAGAAGAGCTTCCTTACAACACTTACTATGGTGATGGTTCACCCATAGAAGATCACGTAGTTGAACATATACGCAATGCTTACAAAGAAGAACTCATTGCTTTTTTGTGGGAAAAAGGCGATCTCTTAGTATTAGATAATATGCTTGTAGCTCATGGCAGAAGTCCTTTCAGTGGACAAAGAAAAATACTTGTATCAATGGGGGAGCCGTGTAGTAATAGAGGTATATAGCTACTAATGAACAACTAATAATTCCATCCTAACTTATAGCCAATAAACAGTCGTACAAATTCCAAAATTCAAGGTTCAAAATAATGTCTATAGAACAGATTGAAGGTTTTCGTATTTCTCCACAGCAGAGGCGTGCTTGGCAGTCAGAAAGAAATGAGCAGGTCAGTTTTTGTACAGTATTGATAGAAGGTAAAATTGAGATAGCTGCTTTGGAAAAAGCTTTGTCAAGCGTTGTTTTGCGTCATGAAATTCTGCGCACGAGTTTTCATACTATTGCTGGAGTGAATAAGCCACTACAAAGGATTGATGAAGAAGTTAGCCCAAGCATTGATCATTACGACCTTAGCGATTTGAGAGATGAGCTTCAAAAGCAGCAAATAGAAAGCCTGGTAGAGAAAGAGGTAGACTTTGGTGCTCATTTAACTGCACAAGTGGCTACTCTATCACCAGTTAGGCATATACTAATTCTCAAATTCTCTGCCCTTTGTGTTGATGAACCTTCGTTTGAAATAATAGTCAAAGAACTGGGTCTATTTTATGACTCAAATATAGAGCTTGAAAGCCCGTTACAGTATGCAGATGCAGCAGCAATACTAAATGATTTTGTGGAGAGTGAAGAGACGCTAGCAGGAAGAGCTTTCTGGCAAAGAACCGCTCCTTTCATACAGAGCCGAACACCTTTTGAGA
>JAEUQL010000583.1 GCA_016789295.1 Blastocatellia bacterium
ATCCATTGCATGCTCTGCATCAATATAAGCAGCATTGCCACCCGTGCGTTGAGCTTCTGCAACTACATGAAGGGCCAAAGTAGTCTTACCAGAACTTTCAGGGCCATAAACTTCGATAATTCTACCTCTTGGGAACCCCCCAACACCAACAGCAGCGTCTATGCTCAAGCTGGTGGTTGAGATAGCAGTTACATCACTTACTTTTTTGTCGCCGAGACGCATTATTGCACCCTTGCCAAACTGTTTTTCTATCTGTGCAAGAGCCATGTCTATAGATTTGTTGCGCTCTACTTTCGAATCGGTCATAAATATGCTCCTCGTTGTAAAGTTGGAAAACTGGTGAACCTCTCGGCCATAAAAGGCGGAGCTTCTGGGTCGGCTATGTTATCTCACGACAGGGTTTACACTTTAATAAATGTAGCTGCTACATTCCCAAAATAAGCACCATAGCGGTATCTTGATGGTCACTTTATTTAGTCTTAAAGCTTTATGAGAAAGATATAGCTCTTTCTTTTAGCTCTTAATCAAAGAACATATCGACCAACAACGTCCTCCTTCTTGACCCTTTTACCTACTGTTGCAAGCCTGACTCGGCGATTGTTTGCCAAGACTCTTCTTGCACAAGAGGGTTCAAGAGAACTTTCACAACAATTAATGATGCCTTTTTTCTTACTTTTCCGTCATTTTTCCGGAAAGTTTACAAAATACAGCAAAGTTTGTGCTTAAATAGCGTGTGAGAAAGCCCTTTGAGCGAAATATAGGCAAAGCCAAATCAAAAGTCAAGTATCATTTGACTTCAGACTCCAGTTTTTTTGTTCGTTGATCAGCCAGTTGTCTTTCCACATCAACCAATTTCTGCTTTAGATTACTCAGATATGTTTCAAGAGACTCTCTACTGTACTCTTTGTCTCTTATCTTTACAAATTTTGGAAAGACTTTACGCCCTTCCTCATCTACAGAAGTAATATCAAAAGCTCTAAGTCCTTCTTCACACTCCTTTATAAATTCTAAAGTCTCTTGTCGTTCTCTCAAAGTCTCTGGCTCACCTTGGTATCCAGCAATCTTCTCTTCTGCTTTTTTGAGTGCTTTCTGGCGGCGATATTTTGTAACTTCTTGAACAGCAGATCCTACTATTTCTATTTCCGTTTCTGGAATTTCTGAAAGCTCACTAATAGGCATCTCTATGTTCAAAGCTTCATACTTTGCTTGATACTGAAGTGGAATTCCTATCAAACTACGTTTATAGTCTATTCTAACAATCATTTTTTTGTCAGAAGGGTTCGCAATTATATGTATATCTTCTGCTGGAATTTTAAGGTCTCTGTGCAACAAAGCTGCTTTTACAAGGTTTGGAATTTCAGAAACTTTTGTTTTTTTACTAGTCAGTACTATCTTCAACTCATCTTCCAGAAGTTTTCTTTGCCAATATTGCTGTCCAAAACTGATTAAAACAAACACTACTAGAACAACCAAACCCATCTTAACCATTTTTACAAAAAAGCTTGTTGATCGGGTTTCTTGCTCTTGACTACTTTGCAGTTCGGTTTCAAAAACATGTGGAGATATCTGCTGAAATATAGCCCTAAATTGTGAAACTGAACCTATTTCTCGCCATACACCATTGCCACGCTTGATCTTGTGACGAACTCTCAAGCGACCAGCTCTGATCCAAGATTCAACGTCTTCATCTGTAAGATTTTCATAAAGTAATCCATTAATATCTATAGTCCATGTTACTAAAGAAGGTGTTGGAATTTCCATCTTCTCAGTCTTCAATGACGATGGAGAGTCTGATGAGGTAAGCTCTTTTGTACTCTTATTTTCAGGATTATTTAATGGACTGGTTATATTTTTCAATGGAGATGTTTTTTTAACTTGCTCTGTAACATAGGACATCATCTCTGTACCATCTGTGACAAGCAGCGGATCTGCTTCTACTGTCTCTCTGCTACTTTGTCTAAAACTTGACATAGGGATTGTCGCTCTAGCTGAAGATTCTTCAGATTCAACCTTAACATCTGCACCTACTGATCGGAGTTTTTCAGCAACCTCATTAACTTCTTGTTTAGAATTTGATTGTTTGACAATAGCCGGTGCACACTTTAGGAGTTCCAAAACTTTTTCTTGGCTAAAACCCATCTTCTTTTTTAATCCATCTGCTAACCGCTTGATACCTTCGTCAGAAGGATCAAGAGCACCAGTAAATACAGCCCTCCAAGATGGTGTAGTTTTACTTAAAAGGCGAGAGGATCCAACTGAAACCTCATTATATTCAACTGCTGCAGTCAATTGCTCCGCAAACTCTGAAGCTGATTGCTGACGCCGGGTAGGTTCTTTTTCTAAACTTCTCATAATTACATGAGAAAGTGGTTCTGGAATATCAACAGAAAGTTCGTGAAGAGGTGTTGCGTCTTTGGTTACGTGTTGGACAACAATGGAAACTGGTGTTGGTCCAGTAAAAGGAACTTGCCCAGACAGCATCTCATAGATCATAACTCCTACAGAATATATATCTGTTCTGTGATCTACAGTTCCCCCATTGCACTGTTCTGGTGACATATAGTGTGGCGTACCAACTACATTACCTGTCTTTGTAATGCTCTGCTGTGTGTCTTTAAGTTTTGCGATTCCGAAATCTAGTACCCTAACAGTCTCACGATTATTTATAGTTTCTATCATTACATTATCTGGCTTTAAATCTCTGTGAATAACGCCCGCTTGATGAGCCGATGAGATAGCATCACAAATCTGTTTTCCTATTTCTATGACCCTTGTTATATCTATTCGTTTCTCTTCATCTATTA
>JAEUQL010000584.1 GCA_016789295.1 Blastocatellia bacterium
AACAATATTGACAACCCCACCCAGAGCACGACCAAATTCAGCCGAATAGCTGTTAGATACAACCTGAAACTCTTGTACAGCTTCTTGGCTGAAAGTTGATCTAACAGATCCTGTACCATAGTCATTATTGTCAAGCCCATCAATTGTAATGTTGTTGACACGTGCATTCTGACCATTAAATGAAAGTCCTGAAGTAGCAGCAGCCCCTTGTGCAGGCACGCGGTCGGCCAAAACTCTTGGAGCAGTCAGAGAAAAATCAAGAAAATTACGCCTATTGATTGGCAAAGTATCTATGCGCTGACGGTCGATGTTTGTACTACTTTCTGTCTTTGCCTCTTCTATTAGATTTGTAGTTGTTACCTCTATTATTTCTGAAGTCCCACCTACTTGTAGGCTGAAGTTGAGCCTAGCTGTATTTCCAAGTGACAGTTCTATGCGTGAAGTTCGACTGGAAAAGCCATCTGCTGTAGTAGTGAGTTCATAAGAACCTGGTGGCAACTGTTGAAATATGTAGCTACCTCCCTCATCTGTTCGTACTTCACGAGTTAAATTGGTTTTGGTATTTTTAGCAACAACTGTTGCATTAGGGATTACATTTCCTTGTTCATCATTCACAGTTCCTGTTACACCTGCAGCATTTGCCCCTCCGGATTGTGCCCAAACCAAAGAAGATACAGACAGGTTCAAGAAAATAGATAGCAGGAAAATGATTGGTAAAATTTTTTTGTTATACATAACTCTCTCCTACCAACGAGTAAACACCTTGTAGAAAAACACTAGGTTTAACCCTTAAACTAAGTTTTGCGAACTGATCTTTTGAGATTATTGCTAAAGGTCTGAAAATAAAAGTTCAGGTCTATGCAAGAATTACTAATTATATATCACATCTTTGCTATGTCAATATAGCTTTATTAATTATGCTTTTAGGCATTTTTATAGAGATTACTTATAGCCACTGTGCAGATCTGTTGCTGAAGTAGAAGGATCTATAGGTCTATAGATCCTTTTTCCAATTTCATTGAGTCTTCTCTCAAGCTATTGCTGCCCAACCAGAGAAAGAGTGAACTGAGCACACAAGCTATAGGGCAGATAAGTAGCGAGTATTTCATCTGGCTAGGGTTTTGTGTAGTTCCTAACCAATCATTAAGTTTACCTACGACAGGAGGTCCTATACCATATCCAATAATGTTTACTGTGAAGAAATATATTCCAACGCCTAAACCACGCAGTTGTGGACCTGCAATCTCGTGCACATCTGCGGCTGCAGGTCCTAGCCATATCAGACTTAGGCCAGAAAGCAACACACCCGCAACAAGTAACAGAAAGAGATTTGTAGTATTTAGCAGAATCAACCACAAAGGAACACAGCAGAAGGCAATGGAAGCGGTAAAAAGCATTCGTCCGTGTTTGCCTCTACGTCTGAAGTAATCAGCAACATAACCACCAAGAATAGTCACTGGAACTCCACTAATGAGTGAAAGTGTGCCTGCTACATAGCCAAAAGTCTTCAGATCCATTCCAAGAATGGGTGGAAAAAAGAGTGCACCCCAAATACCAATGCTGTAAGAAGCCAGAGCAAATAGCGCATATCCTACGTGGTGATAAAGTAATGGCACAGATTTTAAGAGTACTGACCAATCTTTGCTACTGTAATGGCTTTTTATCGTCTCTGTGTGTCCACGAGGAACTTCTTTGAGAAAGAAGACAACTACAGCTACTATCAATCCTGGAAATCCCAACAAGTAGAATGCCCATTGCCAGCCCAACTCTTGGCCGATACGTCCTCCAAGAAAGAGTGCCATACTGCTACCCAAAGGAATGCCTATGGAATATATAGCTTGTACACTGGCACGTAGACGCAGAGGAAAATAGTCACTCAGTAGAGAAAGTGCAGCCGGTCCTAGCGTAGCTTCACCTACTCCTACCATCACACGACAAAAAAAGATAGTCCAGAAACTATCTGCAAATCCTGTTAGACCAGAGAAGAGGCTCCAAACAGCCAAACCTATTGCTATCAAGTTTTTGCGCACCACACGATCAGCCATGCGCCCAAATGGAATACCTAAAAGAGTATAAAAGATCACAAAAGACGTAGTACCAAGCAATGCCAACTGTAGGTTTGACAGAGCCATATCTTTTTTAATCAGTGGAAAGAGTATATAGATCAAAGAACGATCAAGAAAATTGAGTAGGTAGACTAAAGTCAGAAGACCGAGGGCATACCAAGAGTATGCTGGTATCTTTTCTTGCATATATTTAAACCTTGCTTATTCTGCAGATCTAAGAAGTAGTGCAGGTAGATCTTTATTCTTAAAAAGCTCTCCAAACCGTTAATTTATTAGTCAGCACCTGTTGTTCCTCTTCTTATAGTTATTGTTGGACTATTTGCATAAGAAGGGGCTTTTATTGGAGCTGGTGGCGGTGGCGGTGAGATCAGGTTAAAGTGTGCTAGTCTCTCTTCATGAGGTAGTTCTTTTCCCATAGTGTCATATGGGATCACCCGCCATGTGTATGTATTACCTGGTTTGAGCAGTTGAAGCTCTTCTTCACTCAATATGTAATTCTGCTCCTTCAAGCTCTTTTCTAAAACTATCGAACTCCCCTCTTCAATCAGAAGCTTAAAGTTAGGAGCAGTGCAACTCCAGGAAAGCTCTACACGCGAACTTAGAAGACTTGCTGAATCGGCTGGTGAGAGCAAGGTCACATCTGCTGGAATTGGACCTCGACGAGAAGTAATTAGAAATAGAAGAGCAGAAAGAACTATTGCTCCTATGACTATTGCCAGGTCACGACCGCTGATTTT
>JAEUQL010000585.1 GCA_016789295.1 Blastocatellia bacterium
TACGAAATGGCCCACCAGATGCGGTAAGAATAAGGCGGCGTACCTCTTTGGTCTGTTCACCACGCAAGCATTGGTGCAAGGCATTGTGTTCACTGTCTACAGGTAGGATCTCTGCACCAGAAATGCGTGCCTGCTTCTGCATCAACTCGCCAGCCATAACCAGAGGCTCTTTGTTGGCTATTGCAACACGGCGTCCAAGCTCAATGGCTTTGTATGTTGGTTGAAGGCCAACTGCTCCAACAGTTGCTGAAACTACTATATCGGCTTCTGGGTGTGTTGCAACTTCTATCATCCCTTCAATGCCATAAACTATCTTGGGGAGCTTTTTCCTCTTTAGCATGGATTGAAGTTCTGCTGCTACTACTTCGTTTGTAACAGAAACTATTTCTGGTTGGTACTGATTTATCTGCTCTGCTAGCAGTTGAATATTTCTGCCAGCAGAGAGTGAAATAACTGTAAAGTCTGGTTCGAGACGGTCTATTACATCAAGTGTATTTGTTCCTATTGAACCAGTAGAGCCAAGTATTGCTACTTTTGGCATAGTTTTATACCTCAATTTTATTGGTAAAATTTACTGATACTTTTCCCAATAATCGGTTTATAATCTAGCTCTTTAAGCCGGAAATGATAATACAACGAATATCGGTTTTCTTGTCGCTATTTTGCCTTTTCACCATTTTTCTGTAGTTAATTAGGAGAGAAGTGATGCAGAAAGATAGCCCCTCAAAGCTGCTACACTGGCAGGCTTGGTTCTACCGCCATCTGCCGTTTATAACTGTTTTGCTCTTATTTACAGTTTTTCAGTGCTACAACCTCGACCGTTTTCCTGCTCCAAGGTGTGATGAGCCTTGGTTGATGCAGCCTTCGCTGCAACTGATCAATAAAGGAGAGCCTGGGCTTCCAATGTTTCGAAGGCTTGGTGGAAATATTGAGCACTACTGGCTTACTTCACCAGTGCAGTTTTGGAGTTTAGCAATATTTTTCAAACTGTTCGGTTTTGGATTACTGCAAGCTAGACTCTTCAACCTTTTAATGTCTCTCTTGGTACTTCTCTCAATCTATCTGATAATGTCGCACCTATTTAGTCACAGGGTAGGTGCTCTTACTGCGCTTCTGCTCTCCATTGACGGTAACTATATATACTGGACAAAGATCTACAGAAGTGATTTTCCAGTAGCAGCCTGTTGTTTTCTTACTCTGCTGCTGGTTCTCAAAGCAAAGGGTAAGGTTTTAAACTGGTTCACCATAGGATTTTTGACTGCTGCTGGATTGCTGATACATCCAAATGCACTACTACTACTTGGACTCGTTCCTATGTGGGTATTGATAGGAGAAGATAGAAAACGAATTCTGAGCCGTTGTCTACCAAGTTGCATATTTGGATTTCTACTCTTGTTTTCTCCTTTTCTATATAAAGTTTCTAAACATTGGCCAGAGTTTGTAGCGCAGTGGTCATCAAATCAGACCAGGCTACGTGCTGCCAGTGGAAGTGGACTTTGGCTAAACTTTATATCTGAATGGGAAAGGTTTCTAAGATGGCCAAAAGCTTGGTCTCTTCTTGGCAGTCCAATACCTCCATGGCTAGTGGGGCTTATAGCTCTTCTCATACTTATCTGTATAGCTTCGCTACTGTTTCAACGTTTTCACAAAGAGTCTCTTTATCTACTCACGGGACTTTTTGCTACAGCAGTCTTTCTAGCTCTGACCGATTCAAGAAAAGTAGGCTACTACTTGCCGCTACTATCACCTTGGATAGCAGGGGTGGTGGCTTTACAGATGAGTAGGTTTATAGATTGGATGAAAGAGGGTTGGAAAGTATGGCGATCTTTGGCCAGGCTTTCTGCTGTCACAAGTTGCTCTATAGTAGGACTAGGTTTCTGCCTGATTGTATGGAATATGGCTACAATAGTATCTAAAGCGTCAACCAAAATTCCAATTTCAGAAACTGCACTAGAGCTACAAAAAATTGTTCCAAAAGATGCAATTATTAGTGGAAGAACTATCTACTGGCTTGCCTTTGCACAAGTTGCAGACATGTCAGAAAAATATCTTGTATTTCACAAAGAGATAGTTTGCAACGGTAGGCTTAGGGAAGGTAAGCCTTTGGTTCTGATAGTTGATGAAAAAGGTATAGGCAGGAGAAGGTTTTTCAAGAAGTTTTCCAAGAAGCACCCAGAGCTTTTAGAAAAGATAGGTGAAATTCTAGCTAGCTGCTATGGCAAGCTTGAAATCTTTCTGGTCAAAGAATGTCACTTACCCACGGCTTAAGCCGTGGGCTTGTTGGGTCAAACCGACAGGCACGCCCGTGACCATGACTAAGTTTTTTGAGGACTACGTTACTGAGAGAGTTAGAGAACACACCTTAGAATGCTAGCCAGTTCTAAGCACTGTAACTATTAAGTTAAAAAGCTCCAAGGGTATAGGGGTAGTGCTTAATAGATATACTGATCAGTAACATTGTCGAGGCCAACATTACTTCCGAAAGGAAAGGTTATACAAACTATGAATAAAGTATTCGTACTAGACAGAAATAAACAAGCATTAGATATGTGCCATCCAGGACAAGCACGCAGGTTGTTAAAAGCAGGATTGGCGGCAGTCTACAAGCTTTACCCATTTACAATAATACTTAAAAGAGAAGTAGTAGACTCAGAGCTACAAACTTATCAAGTAAAGCTAGATCCAGGAAGTAAAAAGACTGGTGTAGCAATAGTTAACCAATCAACAGCAGAAGTAGTGTTTGCAGCAGAGATAGAACACCGAGGGCAAGCTATTAAAGCCAGTTTAGATAGTCGCCGTGG
>JAEUQL010000586.1 GCA_016789295.1 Blastocatellia bacterium
TTAAAGCCACGAAGTCCTTGAACAGGTTCAAGAGAATAGATAAATCGTTGAGTAGCTTCTGAAGGTAGCTTTAGAGAAGCAAACCTAGTCCAATTACCATTGATAAAGCGGTAGACATAGACTTGTTGATGGTTGATAGTGGCAACATAAAGTAACTCGTTGTTAAACTCTGGTGCGAGGAAGCCCCAGACATCTGAAATAGTTCCATTCTCTTCAGCTATGACTTCAATGCTCTGATTAGCTGTTCTGTAGCGGACTATTTGACTACGAAGAGGAAGTTCTGAGCTGATACGGCTGTAAGTAAAGTCTTGTCCACCAGGAAGCCATCTTGCACCAGCACTGTTGCGGCTGTAGTCTGGAACTACAATCGCTTGAGTTGGAATAGTTTCATCACTCCAAGCAAGCACGCTTCCACTTCCTATAGAACCTACTCCATAAGCTACTTTGACTGTACTAGCTGTATCGTCCTGGCTAGTTAAACTGCCATAAGCACCTTGAGGACGTTCGATAAGCTTTCTTTTTGTTACAAGTGAGCCTCTAAGTGTGGCTCTCCATATCTGATTTATTCCATTAATATCTGGTTTGGTATAAAAAACAGAAACTCCACTGCTATCAACTCCCCATTCTGGGCCATTAGCTGTTGTAGAAATTTCAGATATGGCTTGGTCAACAGCAATATCCAGGCCGGTAGTACTACGAAGAAGCCCTGTTTGTAGATTGAGGTTTGCTATCCAAACATCTCTATTGGCATCTTGAAAAACCATTTGACTACCACCAGGAAGAAACTCAGGGTCTTGATAGTTTATTGTTGGTGAGCCTACAACTACGTCATCTGGAACGAAAAGCTGTTGAGCAAAAATAGTAGAAGAACCTCCTGCATGAGCAGGATTGATATTAAAATTAAGGACAGAAGCAAAGAGCAGAATAATAGCTCCTATAAGTATCAATTTTCTATTTAACATATCTCCTCCAA
The DNA here is from genome assembly GCA_016789295.1 of Blastocatellia bacterium. Lineage (GTDB taxonomy): Bacteria > Acidobacteriota > Blastocatellia > Chloracidobacteriales > JADJPF01 > JAEUQL01. Next base: position 974 of record JAEUQL010000586.1, read on the forward strand.
GGTTATATCTAATAGGTTATTTGCCAAAACCTGCAGAAAAAGAGCAGAGTTTTGGTGAGGTAGCTAAAAATCTAGCTACAAAAGGGTTCGATTTTTAATTGAAATAGCTAAAGATTGTAGCTACTTGGTATACATTCATAAGTTAGAGATGTATACCAAGTCTTTATGAAAGGATTTATCGAGAGCGGATACTGGCTACGTTGTTGCTGATGGCTTCTGTGGTACCTGAGACTAAATAAGCTCTAGCCTCTGCAGAATTTTTCAGAGCTGAATCAAAGAAAGCAACTCCAGCAGCTCCTAGCCATTTGCTAAACTCAGGGTGTTGTTTATTACCTAAATTAAAAGTTGCATGGTCTGCATCCTCATCATTGATGAAGAAGAGGTATTTCTCTCCTGGGGGCATCAATGAGAAGGGCATGACTCTGTCTTCGGGTACTTCGCCAGGTGTTTCATCTGCGGCACCTGTTGCAGACATTACAGGGAGGTTGAGTTCTCGCCAAGAATCTTCTTCGAAGCCAAATCTTCCTGGGCCTTGTGGCGATAGAGCAAGAATTGCTTTGGGTAATGGATGCTTAAAGCTGAGGTCTGCAAACTCTTCTGTTAAAGTGGCTCGCGCACCCCCCATTAACATAGCTGTATAAGAGCCGAAAGAGTGGCCAGCTACCCCTACTCTGTCACGGTCTATCTTGCCTGCAATTTCAGGAAAAGTTTTTTCTATTGCATCTAGATTGTTAAGGACTGCTGTGGCGTCGCGAGGTCTATCTACTTCAAGTGTGCTGAAAGCTCTCTGACCTTGTCTAGGTGAAAGGTTAAATTCGCGGTAGAGGGCATTGGCTTCGGCTCGACTGCGCTCAAGATGGCTCATATGGATGACTATATAGCCCGATTCGGCCAGTAGCTGCCCCCATTCTCTATTCTGGTATTTGCCAGTATCTTTGGGGCCACCTCCGTGTGACCAGAGTATGAGAGGGAGTTGTCCAGAAGCTTCTTTAGGGTAACGAATAAAGATAGGAATATTACGATTATTTTCTCTATCACGCACAATATAGCCATCTAGTGTAGCCATAGTAAACTTTTGTGGTGATTCATAGAGATTGCTGTCTGTTTGGCTTTGACAGTATGCTGTCATAGGAAGCTTCTTAAAGTGTAATGGAGAAGCAATTGCTATAAATAAGCAGGAAAATATAAAGGCATAAAGAGACACTTTTCTAAACATGATACACCTCATATTAAGTTTTATCATTTTCTGCTTCTATCAGACTTTTGGTAAGGAAATAAAGTTTGGAAAGTTGGAAGATAGCTGGCTTTTGGATGGAGTAGTAGATTGAGATGGTCAATATAGGCTTTGAGAGGAGAGGTAAAATTTGCTCTTTCAGCAGTTAAGAGGCAGAATAGTTTCTTTATAGACTTATAGATCTAAAGGATGGCGACAATGGGAATTAGTGATGTTTTTAACAAAGCCAAAGAGGTTACTGATAGGGCTGCAGAAGCTGGAAGAGAGAAGGTAAAAGAGGCTATAGATGGGACTTTGGCCGAGATACAGTCTTTACGCCCAGTACTTTCTAAGTGTGGGTTTATTGTTGGTGACATAGGTATCAGCCTCTCTATTCCTCCAAGCTTTGATGTAACAATTAAGCAGACAGGCGAAGGGACTACAGGGCTTGAAGAGCTTGAAAACGATCAGAATTTAACAAAGCTACAATCACTGGTGATCAGTTCACTTAAAAGTACCTATGCTTTGAGTGGTACCTTTGAAAAATATGGTTATTTTATAGGCCACTTAAATATTGAAGTTGGTATTCCTCCAAAAGTTCACGT
>JAEUQL010000587.1 GCA_016789295.1 Blastocatellia bacterium
AGAGCATATCTCCACCAACAGGTGTCCAAGCCAGACCTGTGGCTACGCCAACTTGGTCTTTCTTGAGCGTTTCTTCTGGCATAATTTTGGGTGCACCTAAAAATTCGTGTAAGTTTTTGGCTGTAAGCCTAACGGTTTTATCGTCACCTTCTGCAACTCTTCTTGCAACTTTGCGGCATATAGAACCAACTTCACGCTCAAGTTGGCGCAGGCCAGACTCACGAGTGTAGAGGTTAATTATTGCTCTAATTGCCGAATCAGAGATGGCAAGATTTTTTGAGGTAATACCATTTTCATCCATCTGTTTTTTAAGGACATGGGTTTTAACTATTTCTAACTTTTCTATCTCTGTATATCCTGAAAGCCTTATCACTTCCATACGATCACGAAGTGCAGGTTGTATAGTGTCAAGTACATTGGCAGTGGTCATAAACATTGCGTTTGAAAGATCAAACGGAACGCCTAGATAGTTATCTCGGAAACTGTTGTTCTGCTCTGGATCTAACACTTCAAGCAGAGCAGAAGATGGATCTCCACGAAAATCTGAGCTAACTTTGTCTATCTCATCAAGCATGATGAGTGGATTGTTTGTGCCAGCTTGCTGGATGGCTTGGATGATGCGGCCAGGCATCGAACCTACATAGGTGCGTCTGTGGCCTCGGATCTCGGCTTCATCGTGTACACCGCCAAGTGAAAGCCTGACAAATTTTCGTGCTAGAGCGCGAGCAATAGAACGACCAAGTGATGTTTTCCCAACACCGGGAGGGCCAACAAGACAGAGGATAGGTCCTTTGACTTTCTCTTTTATTTTCCTAACGGCCAAAGCCTCCAAAATACGCTCTTTGACTTTTTCAAGTCCATAATGGTCTTCATCAAGGATCTGTTGAGCTTTTTTAAGGTCTAGATTGTCTTTGGAGGATTTTGACCAAGGAAGGTTGACAATGACGTCGAGATAGTTACGCAGTGTTGCAGCCTCGGCAGCATCTGGGTGCATACGCTCAAGTTTCTTTAGTTGCCTGTAAGCCTCTTCTTCGACTTTTTCTGGCATCTTTGCTTCAACAATCTTTTCTCTATAAGCATTTATCTCTTCGGCAAGTTCGTTGCCTTCACCAAGCTCTTGTTGTATGGCCTTGAGCTGTTGTCTCAGATAGAACTCGCGCTGCGATCTGTCTATCTCACCTTTTGCCTGGGAATTGATCTCTTGTTGTACAGTCAGAACGCTTATCTCTTTTGTCAGAAGCTCGTTAACACGTCTTAAACGTACAGTCTGATCAACTACATCGAGCACACTTTGTGCTTCTTCTACTTTAAGATCCAAGTTTGAAGCGGCTAGGTCTGCTAGTCGGCCAGGATCTTCTAAGTTGAGAGCTATAGTCATCACTTCAGGAGAAACATTCTTTCCAAGTGCAACAGCTTTCTCTAGTGCTGACTTCACGCTACGCATCAGTGCCTCAACCTCTAAAGACATATATGACTCAGCTTCAGGTAATGGCGTGATGCGAGCTTGCAGATAGGGTAATGTTTCATCGACTTGTGCTAGACGGGCGCGAGAGAGACCTTGTACAAGTATTCTGATTCGGCCATCAGGGAGTTTCAGCATTCGCATAATTACTGCAACTGTACCTACGTCGTACAGATCTTGCCTCAAAGGCTCTTCTTTATCTAAGTCGCGCTGAGAAACCAGAAGGATCATTCTATTTTCTGACAGTGATTGGTCTACAGCACGTATCGATTTTTCCCTTTGGACAAAGAGAGGAACTATCATAAAAGGGAAGATCACAATATCACGTAGCGGCAGTACGGGCAAAACTTCTGGTATCTTTAACTGTTCTTCGCCTCCTGCTTCAGGGACTGAACGTTCCTGTTCAGCAGTGCTCTGTTGATTCGGCATACCGCTCTACCTCATTTACATTAATCTTTCGGAGTTGCCCATCAGCAAACAAGAAAATCTGTACACATTTGGGTAACTGTTATCATATCAAGGGATTCTTGAAGGTCAACCTTTGTGGGCTATTTGTGGGGTATATTCAAGTCAGTATTAGCAGTTTTACAATGTTGCTGAATGCAAAAACTGTCCAAAAATTACACTTTCTTATGATCTCAATAAATGAGACCAGAATAATTTTGGGTATTGATAGATCCATAGAGAAGTCACTGCCTACGTGTTTTTACAAGTGCTTTCAGTTCGTTCATAAATTCTGAAACATCCTTAAATTCCAGGTATACGGAGGCAAACCTGACATAGGCTACTTTATCAATATCTTTGAGCTTGCGCATAATCAGTTCACCTATCTTCTCTGTAGACCTTTCTCGGTCACGCGACTCCTGTACAAACTTCTCTATTGCATTTGCTATAGCTTCAAGTTTTGAAGGGCTGATAGGACGCTTTTCGCAGGCTTTTAGCAATCCAGACATAATCTTCTGCCTGTCAAATGGCTCTCGCCTTCCGTCTTTCTTTACCACCATGTAAGGTATCTCGTCGATCCTTTCGTAGCTTGTAAAGCGGCGCTCACATTTTAAGCATTCACGACGACGACGGATGGAATCGCCTTCGCGGGATTCGCGAGAATCTACAACGCGATCTTCAAGGTGAGCACAAAAAGGACATCTCATGACTCGACTCCTGTTGTTGGGTGATCAGCTAATTTTTCAGATTTAATCCTGTCACGCTCCTCTTCCCCAGCCATTAATGATCGCAACTGTCCAAAACTAATATTCGTGCGCATCAAATAAAATAAGGCAAAGAGAAAAGGCGAACCAAAGGAAATGATATGAATAGCGATGGCAG
>JAEUQL010000588.1 GCA_016789295.1 Blastocatellia bacterium
CAGTATTTTCTGGAATCGCATTCTGAATAGCTCTGAGTGTTATAGGTTTTCCTTGAAGCTTAAACTCGGCTACTCTGTCACCAATCTTTTCTTCTAACTCTTCCATCTCCTTTTCTAATTTTCTTATTCTCTCTCTGTACTCTTCTATATCCTCTTTTCCTACACCTTTTAGAGTAGCTACAGAGAGTTCTGATCGCTTGTTTGAAAGCTCATCAAGTAGTGCTTGGTCTTCAGGTGTAGCTCTTGTGCGCAGAGAATTGATATTCTGTGCCATTGCATCAAGTGTTCGTCCTTTTCGCTGTAAAACTGCTGTCAATGCAGCTTCTATAGCCTCTTTGTCTTTTGGATTTTTTTTGTAAAGAGAGAGGGTGCGATTAAAATCTATATCCGAGAGGCTTAGAAATGCTAGTTTCTGCCTTTCTGAGCCTGTGGTAAAGTTTCTTACTAGAAACTGCTCCCTGCTTATATTGACTTCTCTTTGATAGCGAACGGCCTCTACAAGCATACCTTTGGATTCATAGAAGACAGACAGGTTTCTAAAAGCTGCTGTTGACAAAGGGTGATATATACCTACGGTCTTTTGTGCTATTTCTATAGCTCTCTTAAACAGAGGTTCTGCCTTCTCAACCTCTCCTTTATCAATGTAAGTTCTGCCCAAATTGCCAAGTATTCCACCTACCCGTGGATGTACCTCACCTACAGTCTTTTCATACATCTGCAAAGCTTCTTTCAAGACAACTTCTGCTTTGTCAGGTTCACCCTTAAACTTGTAAAGGGAACCAAGGTTGTTTAGAGTGACAGCTATCTCTGGATGAGATTCACCTATCACATTTCTATATATTTCTAATGCTTTTTTATATAAATCTTCTGCTTCTGTGTACTTCTCTTCAGATACATAAAGCCCGGCCAAATTGTGAAGAGCTTCAGCTACTTGATAACTCGATTGGCCAAAAACTTTTTTTCTGATCTCCAAAGCTCTTAGTTGTAAAAGTCGTGCTTTTTCATATTCAGCTTTATCTTTGTAAAGGCTAGCAAGGTTATTGAGTGCAATAGAAACATCAGGATGGAAGGAGCCTAAAGCTTTCTCATACATCTCTAAAGAACGCTTTAGTAAAGGTTCAGCCTTTTCGTACTCGCCTTTTAGTTTATAGACCGATGAAATATTGTTTAGACAGAGGGCTACTTGGGGATTAGATGGCCCAAGAAACTTCTCTAGCATATCTAGTGCCTGTTTGTAGAAAGACTCTGCTTTCTCATAATCTCCTTTATTTCCATAAAGTCCACCAAGGCTGCTGAGCAAGTTTGCCATTTCTATTGGTGTGACTCCAGGAATCTTCTGCTCCATTTCTAAAGCTTGCTTATACAGAATTTCGGCTTGCTGATAGTTACCCAACTTCAGATAGACTGACCCAAGTTTACTTGTAATGGCAGCTACTTGCAGGTGCTCTTCTCCAAAACTTTTTCTAGCAAGTGTTAAACTTTTTTGCAAGAAAAGTTCAGCCTGCTTGTAGTTTCCCATTTCACTGTAGGTTTGACCTAAATTTGCTACTAGGAGAGCGACTTGTGGATGTCCTTCGCCAAGTACCTTGTTGAGTATCTCTATTGCCTCTTTGTACATAGGCTCAGCCTTCTCGTACTCACCTTTGCGAGTATAAAGCACAGCTAGACTATTAAGATGTCTACCCACATCTAGGTTTCCTTCACCTCTTTTTTTACTAATTTCCAAAGACTTCTGCAAAGAAGTTTCAGCTTTTTGGTAGTCGTTTACGTCAAGGTAGAGTAGTCCTAGATTGTTTAGAAGTACAGCCACTTGAGGGTGGAATGGGCCAAGGGTTTTCTCATATATATCCAAAGACTTTTTATATAGTTCTTCTGCTTTTTCAAAGTTACCTTTATCTTTATAAAGACTAGCCAATGTGTTTAAGGCAAAAGCTGTTTGGGGGTGCACAGAACCTAATACTTTTTCTAGTACTTCTATAGCACGTAACTGTAACTGTTCTGCCTTTTCGTACTGTCGTCTTTCACTGTAAATACCAGCAAAACTGGAAAGCACAGAAGCTAAAACCAAGTTTGTCGGATTCGAAGACCTTTCAGCTATTTCTACAGCTTTTTTGTGAAAATCTTCTGCTTTCTCAATTTCACCTATTCTTGCATAAAGTAGTGCTAGATTATTTGAAACTGTAGCGAGTTTAAGGTCTGAAGATCCAAGTTTCTTTTCAAACATCTCCAAAGCTTGCTTATAAAAAAGCTCTGCTTTCTGGTACTGTCGAGTGTTGCTATAGAGAATGCCCAGAAAGTTTATGCTTTCAGCTACATCAACATCTTCTAAGCCCAGATATCTCTTTTTTATCTCCAAAACCTTTTCTGCCAAAGGTATTGCCTTAGAAAAACTCCCCTGGTCAGCAAGAGAGAATGCTTCAAGCCTCAGATTGTTACCTTCGCGTAGAGCGAGGACTTTTTCAGCTTCGCCTTTCTGTGCAGATCTTTTCTGTTGTAGTGTTATCTCAAACTTGCCTGGTTGTGCATCCTTCTCCAAAGATCCTACTTCTATTGTGTACTTCCCTCCTTTCTCTGTCACTAACTCTATAGGCTCTTCTCCTTCTGCTCCATTTGGACTGTCTACCTCTAGTATCTGCTTCCCTTCTGCATCATAAACCCGAACTACTACATCTATCCCTTTCTGCTCTACTACACCCTTTATGTATTCTTTACCCTTCACCTTCACCCAGAAGCTCTCTTGCTCGGCTGCTTTCAACTCTTTACTTATACTTTTTCC
>JAEUQL010000589.1 GCA_016789295.1 Blastocatellia bacterium
TGGTCTATATCAGAGTCTATACCATCATCTCTTAACTTGTCTGAAAGACCTAAGACTCTATCTTCATGCCCTTCTGAATCGTGACTATAGCTGATAAAAACTTTTTTTGGATCTGGCATACCTTTATTAAAACTCCCACATTTTAGATTTAAGGTTGATGCGTTGAGAGTGACAATTAATAACTTAAATATGTTCCTTGGTCAACATTATTAATAGCTATAACTAGTCTTCATTAATACTTCTGGGCTTGTTCTACAGTGAAGCCTATTTCTTGACCAAAAGAGATTTCGAGTGTGTGTCCATCTGGGTCACTAATGAATGCTATGTAACCGACAGGTGGAGTGTGGTCTATGGGGCCTTCGAGTAATATATTATCTTTTCTAGCTTCTTCTATGAGCCTATCAACTTCTTCTCTGCTTTTGCATGCTACACCAAGGTGAGAGATAGCTAGCAGTGGAGTTATTGTGGAAGAGACTTTGACAAGTACTATAACAAAAGGTCTTACGAGGTCGCTGATCCAGGCTACATCATTGAGGTTCTCGTCCATGCGTCGGTGTATAAGTTTGAGGTTAGCATATTTTTCGTAGAAGGCGATGCTTCTATCAATATCTTTAACTGCTAGAGCGATGTGTGTTAGACCTATATCGTATCCCATAACTTATCTCCTCTATGGCTCTTTTGTAATTAAGACGTAATCTGAAGTTTGATTACAAGCATAGGTTTAAAAAGTTTGGCATAGATATTGTTTAAGTGTCTACTTCTGAAAATAGTTTTTATAGACAAAGTCTTGATTTTTTTGGCTGTCGTGACATTTGATACAGTTATCCAATTTTCCGCTAGCAGTATTAGTGCCTGTAGAGTCAAAGACGAGGTACTGCCAATCCCCGTGCTCGCTGTTATATCCTGTTTCACGTTTTATCATCACGGTTAAAAGTTCTGGGGTGGAACTGTTTTTTGAAGGGAGTTTCTCTTTGACTATTACAGTGCCAACAGGAAATTTAGCAGGATTGTGACCAAGCATAGTCTTTTCACCAATACTGTTTATATAAACATTGAAGAACTTGTCTTTGTGAGGATCTTCTGGTTGATTGGGGTTTGGTGCAGCACAGAGAGCGGCTACATTAGAGGGCATCAAGACGGCATTTGGGGTGAGCTTTCTCCATTTGGTATAGTTTGCAATCTTTGCTGATGGGTCTTCTGTTGTTGCAGAGAAGACGAAAGAGAAGAGGGCAAAGAAGAGTGAAAAGATAGTAAAAAAGAGAGTTCTAGTCTTCAATTGTTCCATTTTTAATTTTCACCCTTCAAATAGTTAATATGCTACTAGTTGACACGAAGGACTTTGCCGAAAGTTTCATTCAAATACAGCAATGACCGGTGCGTGGTCAGAAGGTTTTTCTCCTTTGCGCTCTTCTCTATCTACGTAGACTTCCCTGCATCTGTTGGCAAGAGGAGGTGTAGCAAGTATATGGTCAATACGCAGTCCCCAGCCGCGATGAAAAGCACCAGCGCGATAGTCCCACCAAGTGTAGATCTTCTCTTCTGGGTGGAGTTTGCGCAGTGTATCTTCAAAACCCCAGGAAATAAGTTGTTCGAAAGCATCTTTTTCTGGTTGGCTAAAGAGGACTTGGCCTTCCCACTGGACAGGGTTCCAGACATCGCGCTCGTGTGGAGCAACATTAAAATCCCCACAGATTAGAAGCTCTTTTGCAGGGTCAAAGCTGTCAAGAAAAGTACGAAGCCTGCTATACCAATTGAGCTTGTATTCATACTTTGACGAGCCTAATTCACTACCATTTGGAACGTAGACATTGATCACGGTTAAGTCATCTATAGTTGCTACGAGGAGGCGTTTTTCACCTTCTGTTGGATCGCCTGGCAGTGAAGTAGCCATGTTTATAGGTTGGTGTAGAGAGAGTATAGCAACACCGTTGTAGGTCTTCTGTCCGTTTGTCAGGCAGTTATAGCCCAGTGCTTCAATCTCGGCTTTTGGAAAGTCTTTATCGACTACTTTGATCTCTTGCAGGCAGACAATATCTGGTCTGTGACGTTCAAGCCAAGAAAGCAGGCGTGGCAAGCGGACTCTGATAGAGTTTACATTCCAGGTAGCAATCTTCATTTGAGTTGAGCCTTTCTCTTTCGTGTTGAGACAATAAAAATAGGGTGTATTATTAAGCATTCAATCCAAAAGGAGAAGGTAAATGCTTCTACAAGTAGTGAAATTCGTCCGTCTACCAATAGTTCTACTATTTATTTATGCTGTAGGTAGATATCTTTTAGGAGCCTACAACGTCCCTTATGCTCCAAGAGGTAATGCAATGTTTTCAGTTGTAGGACTCACTTTTATCAGCAGCGTCTATTTTGGGGCACTTTCTGGGAAAGTAGGAAAGTTTAACTGGGTCGGCACTATTTTAATAGGCTTAGTAATAGGATTGTCGGGACAGATCTTTATCTTTACCGCAACTTTAATAAGCTATTTAGCCAACATTGAAACCTCGTACTATCGTCACTGGGATTCTCTCAACGTACCCGAAGGGACAATTGTACCAATGGCTCAAGCTATGCGAGCAAGAGTAGGAGGTCTGATTTTTGGTCCAATCTCTGCAATCATAGCTACATTGATCGGTAGGCTCTTAGGTTTTCTGGTGTCTGAGCCTGAAAGTTAAGGTTTCTTTGCCGTAATTATGTGATCGAGCATAAAGCCGTCTTTTAGCTCTTTAACTTCAGCTTTAACAAAGCCTGTCTCATAGATCCACTGCATTATCTCTGAGGCAGAGT
>JAEUQL010000058.1:0-6052 GCA_016789295.1 Blastocatellia bacterium
AGATGATCTCAAACCAATCTATGGGAGGTTGTTCTGAAAGAATGTGTGAGTAGTGAACGGTTCTAAGTCCTAAGCCAAAACCTAGATCTGGCATATTCCAACGGTTTTTTGACATAACACCACCGAATTAAACAGAGAAAAAGGCCGCCGATCTACGGATCGACAGCCTTAAATCAATAGAGAAAAGTTAGTTGCTGCTCTTGCAGGAACTCTTTCCTTTGCAACTGCTCTTGCCTTTACAGGAACTCTTTTCAGCTTCCTTGTGTTCACCAGTTGCGCCGGTTTTTCCCTTGCAGGAACTCTTGCCCTTGCAACTGCTCTTGCCTTTGCAGGAACTCTTCTCAGCTTCTTTGTGCTCACCTTCTTTGCCTTTGCAGGAACTCTTTCCTTTGCAGGAACTCTTTCCTTTGCAACTGCTCTTGGTTGCTCCTTTTGCAGCGTCAGCATGCTGAGTGGTCTTCTTTGGCTCCTCGGCTAGTGCAGATCCAGCAAACACACCTGCAACTACGGCTCCCAAAACCGTCTTGGTGAAATCTCTACGATTCATAAAAATAAACATCCTCCTTGAATTTACACGCTTCTAATTGAGAAAATTAGTCATCCATCTATTGAGATTTTTGGAATGCTACTCTTTATACAAGATATCTGTTGGAGCCGTCAAGGAAATTATATGTTTAGGCTCAATTGAGAGTCGCATTAAGACGTTCAACCCGCACTTTTACATCTTCTGGTTTGAAAGCTGGAGCAGAGCATCGGCTTTCTCCACAGGCAAATGCAGCCGCAGTCGCCAATTCTGGGTATTCAACGTCTTGGTTAGGAAGTTTTCCTTCGCGCTTGTCCCACCACTCAACTCTTCTGTATCCACTGGGAAAGCTGAGTGCTGCTTTGAAAAGAGTTTCGGCTTGTAGGTCATCTTTTGCTCCAACAACAGTTATATGGATTGGAGCTTTCTCAATTTCTTGGGCAGCAATAAGAACACCTGCAGTTGGACGTCTAGTTGCTACATCAGATGTTGCAAGATACTTCATAGCCTGTTCTGCTAAAGATTTATACTTTTCATTACCTGTGTAATGGTAGAGTAGATTAACAAATCTCGTCATAAGTATATTTTCATCGCGTTGTGGCTTAGGTAGTGTTGGCCCACTCTTGACTCCTTGTGGGATTTTGGCTGTTACAAAGCCAGGTACTTCACCATTTTTGAAGTTGTTAGAGATAAATGCTGCTACTTCTTCTGCAGATTTGAGCCAAGCACGATCTCCTGTGACGGCATAAAGTGATAGTAGTGCTCTGCCCATTGCTACATTGTCGCCAAAATAAGGGCCTGCAGGGTCTTTCTCGTCATGGCGGAAACCCCCTCCAGGTATAGATCGGTTCTTCATTATCCACTGTGCTGCTCGAACTGCGTCTTCAAGATATTTTTTCTCTCCTGTGGCACTGTAGAGATAGGTGAGAGCGTTGATCATCCAACCATTTTCACGTGAGTATATGTGTGTGTCTACTCGTGGAATGCCTTGTTTACGCCTTTCTGCATCACTCAACTTGAAATATCCTTCACTGTGTTCGCCTTGTATGACATCTGCATCTTGGCTCGTGTAGAAAGCTCCATCTGGACTTGTTAGAAATGTTTTTAAGTATCTGTGTATCTCTGTAGCAGCTTTCAGATAGGAAGGATCGCGCCAGAGTGAGTAGGCTTGTGAGTAGATGCGCATGTTTTCAGCTTGCATCTGCATAATCTTTTCAAAGTGAGCCTCTTGCCAAGTCTCAACCGAATACTGGTAGATTCCTCCCCAAACTGGATCAAGCAGATTAAGTTGTGCTTCCAAGGTCTGTTTGGCCATCTTTTCGGCTTGCTGATCGCCAGCTTTTGCTCTGAGCATTGCATATTCTACGCAGTCCCAATCAAGAAACTTGTGTATAAAACCCCACCCACCAAGCTTGAAATCATAAGAGTCTACAAAACTCTTCTCCATCTCTTTTTTCAAGTCTTCAGTAATAGATGCAGTAGTTGCATAATCAAGAGGTTTTTCGGCTTTGACAGATGGTCCTGGAGTTGGATCGGCAATTATAGCTTCCAACAGACTCTCCATCTCTTTGGGTGGCATATAACCAGATCTCTTTGCTATTTCGCTACCATCAGAATTAAAAAAGATAGTTGCTGGCCATCCATAGTCTTCATATCTGTTAGATAGATCTGGTCTTGAGTCTTGGTCTACTTTGACTGCAATAAACTTGGAATTCATCAACTCTATTACTTTTGGATCGCGATATGTTATATCATCCATCACGTGGCACCAGTGACACCAGACAGCTTCAAGGTCGAGCACAACAAAACGATTTTCACGCTTTGCCCGCTCAAAAAGATCGTCAGACCAGTCTACCCATTGGATCTTGTTACCTGCAGTCTCTTTACCATGTGTGGAGTTACTGTTTGTAGTGGTTACATTGGTCTTTTTCGAATTTTTTCCTGAGTTTATGAATATAATTGTCGATACTGAGGCGAACAAAATAGAGAACAACGCGGCTATAATAATGATTTTTCTGGTGTTCATAAGATTTGATCCTTAGAAAAAAGTCTTTAAGACTAGGTCGATTGCAAAATTATAGGTAAAACGATTATAAGTTGAAAGTTAAAGCTGTGAGGATATTAATTATGGCTCAAAGAAACAACAAGCTGGTGGGTCTGCTTCTGATGGCTATAGGAGCTAGTTTGATGGTTGCTTCGTGCATACTAGCTTTGATGGGCAAACAGACAATGCTCTGGGCTGCTTTGGGTTTTGCTGGCTTTTCAGACTTCATTGTTGGAGTAGTATTTCTATCCAGAAGCTGATCTATTGTAAGGAGCGATGTAGTATGTCCATAAGAACTATAGCTGCTGTGTGTCCACACGATTGTCCTGACACGTGTTCTATGACTGTCACTGTGGAAGGTGATCGTGCAATAAAAGTAGAAGGCACTCCCAATCATCGATTTACAGATGGTTTTCTCTGCACAAAAGTTTCGAAATATCTAGATCGTGTCTATCACGAAGGTCGCCTTCTTTATCCACAACGTAGAGTAGGCAAGAAAGGTGAAGGTAGGTTCCAGACAATAAGCTGGGATGAGGCATTAGACGAGATTGCAACAAGACTGAAGCATATAGCTAAAGAGTTTGGTTCCGAATCAATACTTCCTTACAGCTATGCTGGCACTATGGGACTATTAAATTATGGCAGCATGGACAGAAGGTTTTTTCATAGACTTGGAGCATCACTGCTTGATCGCACCATATGTGCCACAGCAGGTGCTACTGGATACAAATATACCATAGGAGGATCTTTGGGCTTTGACCCAGAAGCTATCAAGTATGCAAAACTGATAGTGATAATGGGTAGTAATATCCTAACATCAAATGTTCATTTGTGGCCGTTTATTCTTGAAGCTCGTAAAAAAGGTGCTCGCATCATCTGCATAGATCCTTACCGCAACCGCACTGCAGAAGCAGCAGATGACTATATTGCCATCAAGCCAGGCACAGACGCTGCTTTAGCACTTGCAATAATGAATCTGATAATTGAAGAACGTCTCTATGATAGTGATTATGTTGAAAAACACACGCTTGGTTTTGAGAAGCTCAAAGAACGTGTCAGGGACTACCCACCAGAGAAAGTTTCACAGATTACTGGTATTGAACAAACAAAAATAGTTGACCTTGCCCGTGCAATAGCTACAGAACAACCTGTTGCTATCAGAATTAACTATGGATTACAAAGACACAAAGGTGGAGGAATGGCTGTTAGAAGTCTTGCTTGCATTCCTGCTCTTACAGGTGCTTGGAAATATCCAGGAGGTGGAATACTTCTATCAACAAGTGGTGCCTTCCCTATAAACAATTCTGCTCTTGAACGACCCGACCTGATTCCATCTGGAACTAGAACAATCAATATGAGTAGGCTTGGTGAAGCATTGACAAATCGTAGCCCTATAGATGGTAGACCGGTTTTTACTCCACCTGTTAAAGCACTTTTTGTCTACAACTCAAATCCAGCAGCAGTAGCACCAGACGCAGCAGCCGTGATCGAAGGTTTAATGCGCGAAGATCTTTTTACAATTGTACACGAACAGTTCTACACAGACACAACGGACTATGCAGACATAGTGTTACCTGCAACTACACAACTTGAACACTTTGATATTCACAAAGCTTATGGTCATTTCTATCTAATGCTCAATGAACCAGCAATTGCACCAATTGGCCAAGCAATGTCTAATACAAATCTTTTCAGAGCATTAGCAAAACGTATGGGATTTATAGAAGACTGTTTTAATGATAGTGATGAAGAGATTGCAAGGCAGGCAATTTCGTTGAAGCATCCTGCAATGGAGGGGATAAGTTTTGAGAGGTTGAAGCAAGAAAAAAGTATCAGGTTAAATGTTTCAGACCCATACTTGCCGTTTCGAGATGGTAACTTCTTAACTCCTTCTGGCAAGTGTGAATTCTATTCCGAGCAGATGCTTAGAGCAGGGCTAGACCCACTGCCAACATACATCCCGCCTATAGAGAGTGAAGAAGTCTCTCCAGCACTTTTTTCAAAGTACCCAATAACTCTTCTTTCTCCACCTGCACACAGTTTCTTAAATTCTACCTTCGCAAATGTGCCAAAACTGATCAAAAGTGAAAAAGAGCCAGTTGTTGAACTTAATATTAAAGATGCAACAGAGCGTGATATAACAGATGGTATGCAAGTTAGGGTTTTCAATGATCGTGGTCAAGTACACTTGAAAGCTGTTATATCAAACAGAGTGAAACCTGGTGTGGCTGTTGCTCCTTCGATATGGTGGCGCAAATTTAGTAAAGATGGAAGAAATGTTAATGAAACCACATCTCAAGAAATAACTGATATGGGGGCAGGGGCAACATTTTATGACAACCTTGTAGAAATAGAGCCGTTAGATTGATATGCTTGAGCCAAACGCAGTTTTGCAAGATCGTTATGTCATCTCCAAACCACTTGCAAAAGGTGGTATGGGGGCAGTCTACATGGCTGTAGACAGACGGCTCAAGGTCAATATAGCTCTTAAAGAGACACTCTTTAGTGACGAAACTTTGTGCAAAGCTTTTGAACGTGAAGCAAGACTACTAGCAAATCTTCGCCATAATCTATTACCAAAAGTTATAGATCATTTCACTGAAGGTAGTAAGCAATACATTGTGATGGAATTTATTCCAGGTGAAGATCTATCTACTCTTATCAAGCAGCAAGGCAGACCTTTTTCGGTTGAAGATGTACTCAAATGGGCAGATCAGTTGCTAGATCTGCTAGACTACATGCATAACCAAGAACCGGCAGTGATTCACCGCGACATCAAGCCACAAAATCTCAAACTCACACCTCGTGGAGAAATCGTACTGCTAGATTTTGGTCTAGCAAAAGGTCAACCTTCTACTATCAACGTGACTGCATCGATCAGAGCAGTTGCTACAAGCCTGCATGGTTACACTCTCAACTACTCTCCACCTGAACAGATAGAAGGGACAGGAACCGATCCACGCAGTGATCTTTATGCTCTTGGTGCAACACTCTATCACTTATTGACTGGTGCAGCTCCACTCGATTCTGTAACAAGAAGTTTAAAGATCTTGGATTCATATCCAGATCCGTTGATACCTGCAAGCGAGCTAAACCGCGAAGTTCCAAAAGTACTGTCAAATGTTCTTAGTAAGGCTATGGCAATAGACAAAACTGCTCGCTATCAAGCAGCAACTGAAATGAGAGATTCACTAAGGAAGATATACAGAGCAGACACTGCCAACTCACAGATAAATTCTCAAGGCTTTCAGATACGTACACCATCCAGCCTTCACCTTCAACCTACACCAAAGCTTTCCTCAACGACGTTTATGGCTGGACACACTGGATACATTCGTAGTCTAGCTTTTTCTTCAGATGGTCAATATGTTGTCTCTGGTAGTGAAGACAAGACTGTTAGGTTGTGGGATGCAAACAGTTTTTCAGAGCTTGCCCGCTACACTGGACATGGTGATTGGGTCACAAGTGTGGCATTCTCTCCGGAT
>JAEUQL010000058.1:6062-12048 GCA_016789295.1 Blastocatellia bacterium
GACAAAACGATAAGGCTTTGGGAGATAGTGACAGGCCGACAAGTCTACTCACTGACGGATAGGAAGAATCGTGTTACCTGTGTAGCATTTTCGCCAAAAGGTGAAAGCTTGCTTTCTGGCAGTGGAGGTGTAGACAAGATAGTCTATCTTTGGGATCTAGCTAGTGGAGTCGAGCAGAAGCACTTTACAGGTCACACAGATTGGATAAGTAGTGTAGCTTTCTCTCCAAATGGGCTTCTGGCAATTTCCGCAAGTGGTGACAAAACGGCAAGGATTTGGGAGCTTTCAACAGGTCAGCACTTAATGTCGTTAACAGGACATAACGACTGGGTCACAAAAGCTATCTTTTCTCCAGATGGAATGTTGGTAGCTACTTGCAGCGTAGACAAGACGGTACGCTTTTGGAACTGGAAAACGGGTAGTGTTGTTGGTGAACTACAAGGCCACGCACATTGGGTGTGGGATATATCTTTTTCTAGAGATGGACATTATCTTGCTTCATCTGGTCGTGATGGTGCTGTACAGGTTTGGGATGTAAAAACTTCAGAGACAAAGAGAACGATCATAGACAGGCAAGGCTGGATATATGCTGTTGCACTCTCTCCAGATTCAAAACGCTTGGTTTATGGTGGTGAAAGTAAAGTAATTCAGGTCTTCAAGTTGGATGAATA
Organism: Blastocatellia bacterium; assembly: GCA_016789295.1. Classification (GTDB taxonomy): domain Bacteria; phylum Acidobacteriota; class Blastocatellia; order Chloracidobacteriales; family JADJPF01; genus JAEUQL01. Next base: position 6,734 of record JAEUQL010000058.1, read on the forward strand.
GTAATTGTTAGCAAATTGATGAAATATAAAAAATAGAAAGATTTAAAACCTCCCCAAACTAGGCTGGGGAGGTTTTTGATAGTCTACTCTAGGTCAATTCCTGGGATGTTGGGTAGAAGTCTTGTTCCAGTTTGCGGTGGAGCACCTTTCAATAAAGTTTTAGCCTCAGCAACAACATTATCAACTGTAAAGCCAAACTGCTTGAGTAGCTCTGGCAATGGTGCAGAAGCTCCAAAATCACGACGGGCAATAATGGAACCTTCAAAGCCTACATATCGCCTCCATCCTATCGAAGACCCTGCTTCAACTACTACTCTAGCTCTACAACTTATAGGTAGAACTTCTTCTTTATACTCTTCTGACTGTTGTTCAAAGAGTTCCCAAGATGGCATGCTGACAACTCTGGCTTTGATTCCTTCTTCAACCAATTTCTCATATGCCGCTACACACCATTGCACTTCAGAACCTGTGCTGATCAGTATCACTTCTGGATTGGCTTCATCACCAGCCATGACGTAAGCACCTTTGTGAAGACCTTTTGCAGAAGCAAACTTGTTTCTGTCAAAGGTAGGAAGAGCTTGGCGGCTGAGTATGAGTGCAACAGGACGGTTACTTTGAGACATGGTATAACGCCATGCTTCGGTAACTTCGTTTGCATCGGCAGGTCTAAGAACTACAAGGCCAGGGATTGCTCGCAGCGAAATAAGCTGCTCTATTGGTTGATGGGTAGGCCCATCTTCACCAACACCTATTGAATCGTGAGTGAAGATGTAGATGACAGGCTGTTCCATCAAAGAAGAGAGTCTCAAAGTTGGTCTAGAGTAGTCAGAGAAGATCAGAAAACCTGCTCCATAAGGTCTCAGTTTTGATAATGTCATGCCATTCAGTATCGACCCCATGGCGTGTTCTCTGACACCAAAGTGGAAGTTACGCCCGCCATAACTGCTCTTCTGAAAATCGCTTGCATTGTTGATTCTGGTCTTTGTAGAAGGTGCTAGGTCAGCCGCCCCTCCAATCAGCCAGGGGATCTTATTAGCTACAGCATTGAGCACTTTGGCAGATGACTCTCGACTTGCAAGCCCTTTTGGATCGGCAGGGAATTCAGGAAGTTCTGCATCCCAGTTTTCTGGAAGGCGTCCTTCTTGAATGATCTGCCACTCTTTGGCCAGTTCTGGGTACTCTTTCGAGTAAGCTTCAAATTTTGCGTTCCAGGCTTCTTCCAACTCCTTGCCTCTGGCAATACACTTGTTTGTAAACTCTGAAACGCGGTCTGGAACTAAAAATTGTGCATCTTCTGGCCAACCATATCTGCGCTTTGTAAGTTTAATCTCTTCGTGTCCAAGCGGCTCACCGTGTGCTCCAGAAGTGTCTTGCTTGTTAGGAGCACCATAAGCTATATGACTATCCACAATTATAAGTGATGGTCTGTCAGACTTTAGAGCTGTCTTTATTGCTCTTTCAAGCAGTTCTGTATCGTTTGCATCTCCAACTCTTTGGACGTTCCATTGATATGCCATAAAACGTGTAGCTACATCTTCGGTGAAAGCCAAAGCTGTATTACCTTCTATGGTGATATTGTTATTGTCATATATCCAAATAAGATTATTTAGACCCAGGTGGCCTGCTAGTGATGCAGCTTCAGACGAAACACCTTCCATCAAACAGCCATCACCGCATATGGAATATATGTGGTAGTTGACTATTTCGTGTCCAGGTCTGTTGAAGTAACTGGCTAGCCATTTTTCAGCTATAGCCATACCTACAGAGTTGGCTACACCTTGTCCAAGAGGACCTGTAGTAGTTTCTACTCCAGGTGTTAGATGGTATTCAGGATGACCTGGTGTTTTGCTATTCCATTGTCTGAACTGTTTGAGTTCTTCAAGCGGCAGGTCATAACCTCCTATATGAAGCATACTGTACAGCAGCATTGATGCATGGCCTGCAGAAAGAACAAATCTGTCTCTATTAGGCCAATGCGGATGTTTTGGGTTAAAGTGGAGAAACTTGTCCATTAGAGTATAAGCAACGGGTGCTAGAGCCATTGGCGTGCCAGGGTGGCCAGAGTTGGCTTTCTGCACACCATCCATTGCAAGTGTTCTAATTGTAGTTATACAGAGTTCATCTAATGTCATGTTATCAAGGCTCATTTAAGTTTACTCCTTTGCAAGGCGAGTTAAAGAGGGAATAAGGGAACACATGGGCCGGCAATATAACACAACAGATTGGGAAAGACAAACAAATAGCGGGATCTATACAATTTTCTTACAAGTCTTGTGCGAGAAAGCGTAAAATTTCAGCTTATAAGTCAGCCCTTATGTTCTGGTCTTCAAAGTGGCGTTTAACAGCCTAGCAAGAAACGCTTGTGGCGAGATATAAATCAGAAGAATATTTGCAGAAATAGTTTAAGGGTAGATGGTCATAATTTATATAAAAGTTCAAGCTAGCTACAAATCTAGAAGCTTTTGTAGTAGAACCATTGGGATAGGTGTGCTGTTCAAATATCAAAATTTATCAATGGTGAAAGGTGGAAAAATTGGGTTCTTTAGAAGGCAAGATAGTAATAATTACAGGTGCATCGAGTGGAATAGGACTAGCTGCTGCAATAGCTTTTGCTAAACAAAAAACCAAACTTATGTTGGCAGCTCGTCGTGAAAATAAACTTATAGCAGCTTGTGAAGAAATTAAAAAGCTCGGTGCTGAAGCTGAGTATATGCTAGTAGATGTTGCTAAAGAGAGTGATGTTAAAAAGCTTATTGAAAAGACTCTTCAAAGATATAATCGGATAGATATACTTGTAAACAATTCTGGTTATGGCCATTTTTTTCCACTTGCTCAAACTACTTCACAACAGATGCACGACATAATGGAGGTAAACTTTTTCGGAACATTTTATGCTAGCCATGAAGTTTTACCTATTATGATAAAACAACAGTCGGGGCATATAATAAACATCTCTTCTGTAGCAGGTAAGAGAGTTTTTCGTCAAACTGGTGGGGCTTACAATATTACAAAATTTGCTATGCAGGGTTTTACTGAAGCTCTTAGAATGGAGTTGATCAACACCCCAATCAGAGTAACTTCAATCTGTCCTGTAACGACTGTAACAGAATTTTTTGATCTAGCCAAAGAGCAAACAGGAAAGAGTGCAAAGATTTTAGGTCCAGCACAGACGGCTGAACACGTTGCAAACGCCATTATTAAAGTAGCTATAAATCCTAAAGCAGAAGTAGTTCTTGTAGGTGCACTGCGTATTGTTTTTGCACTTCAAGCCCTTTTTCCAGGACTTATTGACAAGCTGATCTATCGCTTTGTTGGATCAAAGAAAGACGAATAGGGCTAAAATTCGTCAAAGATCTCTTTTACTGAGCAAGTAAAGCCAGGAAGAAGAGAAGAAGTTAGTTGATCGTTGTAACCAAGGGTTGCTGCTAGAATGAAGCTTTCTCCAGCATAGATCTCTACAGTTAGAAGATGAGGGTCAACTATCCAGTATTCTTTGACACCATACTTGCCATAAAGCTGTAGTTTCAAGCTTCTATCTCTGCTTTCATTCTCTCTGCCTGGTGAAACTACTTCTACTACCAGGTCTGGACAGCCTTGAAGCTTATCTCCAACAGCTATCTCTTTGTATCGTTCATTGCTGATGTAGACTAAGTCTGGAATTACTCCACTGAAGCTGCTAAAGATCACTCCTACACCAGAAAATATTTGACCTATTCTGTTACTTTTAAGATAAGTCCATATTATTGCTGAAAGATTTGTTACGGCTCTTTGATGTTTCAGGCTGGGTGCACGAGACACAAGAAGATCTCCTTCAATAAGCTCATAAGTGTTTCCATCATCTGGAGTTGAATCTAGAATGTCTACTGTCAGTTTTGGATAGACTCTGGTTGGTAGCATAACTCTCTTGCTCCTAGCTCTATCTTTCTATTCGTCGCCAACTGGCCTACGTTGCTTTTCGTTACGGATATTGAGCAATTCAATATCAAAAATTAGGGTTGCATTTGGTGGAATATCACCTTTACCTTTGCTGCCATACGCAAGACTGCTAGGTATTACAAGTCTTCTTCTTCCACCTGCTTTCATGTTAGACAAACCTTCTTCCCAGCCTTTGATGACGTGTCCTGCGCCTAAAATAAACTCAAAAGGTCTATCTTTGTCGTAGGAACTGTCAAACTTCTTGCCGTTAGTCAAATAGCCTGTGTAGTGAACTATCAATCTCTGCCCTTTTTCTGGTGTTCTACCTATGCCTTCAGTGATATCTAAATACTTCAACCCTGATTCAGTAGTTGTGTAGTTGCTTGTGTCTTCCTCTGGTTCTTGCAGAGAACTATTTTTGGAAACAGTTGGAACTAGACACGCTAGCAGAGCAGTTAATAGAATTGTCAACAGGCAGTGCATATCTCGATCTCCTTTTTTTGATTAAAACCAGTCTTTCTTTTTGAAATAGATAACCATAATAAATGCAGTTACGGCCATTATACTCAACGACATTGCGTAGCCATACTTCCATTCAAGCTCTGGCATGTACTTAAAATTCATGCCATAAATGCCGGCAATAAATGTAAGAGGCATAAAGATTGTAGCTATGATTGTTAATACTTTCATCACATTATTCAATCGGTTGCTGATACTTGAAAGATATATGTCTAGCATCCCTGATAGCATATCTCTAAATGTCTCCATAGTATCAATAACTTGGATAGTGTGGTCGTAAAGGTCTCTTAAATAGACTTTGGTTGTGCTTCCTATCAACTCCGATTCGCTACGCTGCATAGCGGCTATAACTTCTCTAAGTGGCCAGACAGACTTTCTTAAAAAGAGCATCTCGCGTTTCATTCTGTGAAGATTTTGCAGCGTCTCCGATGTGGGATTTTCAACCAATTCTTCTTCGAGAATTTCTATCTTCTCACCTATCTTTTCTAAGATCACAAAATAATTATCAACTATAGAGTCTATAAGCGAATATGCTAGATAGTCCGCTCCAAGTTTTCTTACTTTGCCTTTATTGTGTCTGAGTCGCTCGCGTATTGGGTCAAAAAGGTCTCCTTCTATTCCTTCTTGAAATGAGATTAATAGACCTTGATAGATCAAGAGACTTACTTGTTCGCTGATAATTTCTCGTCTATTTTCATCATAAGAGAGCATATTGAGTGATATATAGATATAATCTTCAAGCTCTTCCATCTTTGGCCGTTGGTCTGTGTTGGTTATATCTTCAAGAACCAGAGGGTGGATGTGGAAGTACTCCCCCATTGCCTCTACAGTTGAGATCTGGTGTACGCTGTCTATATCTATCCACACGTTGCTTCGCCTGT
>JAEUQL010000590.1 GCA_016789295.1 Blastocatellia bacterium
CAGCATTATCTTCTTCAACTACATCTTTGTCAACCAAATATATTTCTACTTTTCCGGTTTTTTTGTTGTAGATAACCTCCCCACACATTTTCACCCTCATTATCACAGAGTTTCTAGATTATGAAGGGAAGAACAATAGAGCTTTCAGGAGAGTCAATTTTGTAAAAACTGTGTCTCTACAAATCCAAAAACTATAAGCCCTAAACTTCCTATCTCTCCTATTATCAATAAATACATAAACCAGGTTGTAGTAAAATTGCGCTTGCTGAACATATTCTCTGTCTTGATGAAGCCGTGAATGACATACCCGACTATTGTCAAAGTGACAAACAGCAACAGCACGCTTACTACAGTCAATTGGAGGTTGAGTGAGTATGGACTGTATTCGAGAAGTTTAGCTACAACAAGCATAGCAAAACTGTAGAGAAAAGATGCTCTGTGTGCTGTATCGATATAGAAAGGAGCTTGGTGCTCTGGACTATTTAGCATCTTCTGATATTTGACTATTCCTATGACCATGCCAAGAAGAAGATAGATACCGGACGCAAACAGAGTGATTTTTATTGCTAAATTCATAATCCCCCAAAGGTTGATAGGTTTCTTATTTTTTCTTAAGTGGCCAAAATAGCTGTAACAAATACTGGGTTGGAAACTGTTCAAGACCATAGATCCCAACTTTCTCAACTCTTTCAATCTCTAAATCGGCACTGCCAAAAATGTGATCCCAAATCATCAACATAGCTCCAAAATTGACTTGGCTGTGCTCTAGACGGTGGTGCAGCCGATGGTTTTCAGCAACAGCAAAGAGGTATTTAAGAATTCCAACCGAATAATCTATGTTCGCATGCTGTAGCATCATGTGAATACTTAATATTCCAAGTGCAGTTATAACAACTATCTTCGGAGCACCAAGTAACATTACAAAAGTTATACCAGGTAAACCTTCTAAAATCTGATGCAGTGGATGTCTTTTCTCTCCATTAATCCAATAGAGTCTTTTTGAGCTATGGTGTATAGAATGAAGATCCCAAAGTAGGTTGTTATAATGGCTTACACGATGCACTATGTAAAGAAATAAATCTATAGATATCAATGCTATGATAATCTGAATAGTAAAAGGAAGATCGATTGGCCAAACTCCAAAAAAGATAAAATTTTCTATCAAAAAAGCATAGAGCAACAAAGCTACTTGCTTGATTAAATAATTGACAAAATAATGTATAGTATCTGTAATTATATCTTTCTGTGATTGATTCCAATCTTTTTTGTATGGCATCAGTAATTCAAGTGAAAATACAACTATTGCAGCTAAAGCTTGAACAAAAAGGATTGAAAAAGTTGTAGAATAGCCCAATGCTAGAAAAAAGATTATTGCTGCTGTACTGCCAAAAAATATGACTGGATATATGAGAAAGCTCAGATATTTGTGAATGCTCATGTTTGAAATACTCTCTCTATTTAATAATAAATTAATAATAAATAATGATGAGACGGTTTAAGTATTGTTTGAAATAGAAGAGCTGCACTTGAACGAATCTGCTAAAAAGGAGGAATTTAGAGATGAAGTTACCAGAAAGAGCTACTTGGAATGGCATTTTGCACATTTGGAGTGGTGGCGGCTGGTACATAGGAACTGCGCGTGATACCAAGCCGCATGCTCATCACGCTCTGCAGATAGCTTTATCAATTGATGGGCAATTTCTTTTTCGTGGCGATCTGGTAAAGGAGTGGATTTTGTGTGATGTAGTCATCATAGCACCAAATATCAGACACCAGACCGATGCTGAAGGTCGAACAATGGCGCTCTACTACTTGGACGCAGATTCAAAGCAGGCAAGACAGATTTCTGAAACTCTAGATCTAAAGAGAATACAAGTTTTAGAAAAACCTGTGGAACTAGAACTTTTGCAACAATTTTGGCAAAAAGGCGAGACAGTAGAGAGGATGGCAGAAGGTTTTGATGCAGTCCTGAAAGCTTTGTGCAAGGATTTGAAGAAGAACCTACTGAGCTTAGATTCAAGAGTGGAAACAGCTATAGAGAGGATTCGAAGCAGACCAAGTGAGATTGTAAGCGTAGAAGGGTTGGCTTCTGAAGTTGGATTGTCAGTCAGCCGTTTCTCTCATCTTTTTCGAGAGCAGACAGGTCTTTCTGTGCAGCGTTACAGGCTTTGGATGAAATTAAGGAGAGGGCTTGAACTTTTAAGCTCAAACTATTCACTCACAGAAGTTGCTCACGAGTCTGGTTTTTCTGATTCTTCCCACTTCACACGCACCTTTCGTCAGATGTTTGGAATAGCACCATCTGAGTTGGGCAAAGATTGATAGCTTTAATCACCAAACTCTTTAATCACCAAACTCTTGGCTTCTATCTGAAATTTTGAGCTTCAACTTTTTTCTATAAATTTTTTTGTTAATTCCAATGCACGTAGATTCCCATTCCATATAAGCCTTTCTTTAGCTTCTTCATAAGTTAGCCAAGCATATTCATCGTGCTCTTTGGGGTCTATGATGACATCAGTTTTATTGGTTCTGAGTGCAAAAGAGTATTCGCGGTTTACCTGTGGGTCTGGATGTTCTCTCTTCATCAAGTTTGGTTGAAGGTAGAAACTGTGGGTATAGTTTAGGTCTATGAGTTGGCCTTGCAAAGATGTCTCTTCTTTTACTTCTCTTATAGCAGCATCTTCTGGTGACTCACTTCTTTTAACCTTTATTCCACCTGTAACAGGTTGCCAGAAAGCTCCTTTTTGGGGATTACGCTTCAGT
>JAEUQL010000591.1 GCA_016789295.1 Blastocatellia bacterium
ACTACAGGTTTCTGATGAGAAGCTACAAACTTCGTTGAAAGACTCTACAAAAGGGGCAGATAGTGGTGAAGGCAACAAGGGATTACGTCAGAGTTTAGTGGTTGCAGAAGTTATCTTCTCTCTGCTTCTACTTATTTCAGCCGGCTTGATGATGCAGAGTTTTTGGAAGCTACGTCAAGTAGATGCAGGTATCAAACCAGAGAATCTTCTAACAGTCAGAGCTACCCGATTTTCTATAGAAACTAGTCGTGAAGCAATGACTAGAAGTAGTGCCAATAACTATCGTAACATTGTCAATAAATTACAAACATTACCTGGAGTAAACTTTGTTTCAGCCGGCGGGGACATTCCTTACTACAACAAGCCAGAAGAACGAGACAAAGATTTTATAGCAGTTAGAGGACAAGACCAGAAGAATGAAGAGTTCCACCTGCCTGTACAAGGAGCTGATGTGATGCCAGGCTATTTTGAAGCTCTTGGTGTTCCACTACTTGCAGGGCGGGATTTTACAGAAGCCGATGACTTTGGTTCGAAACCTGCAGTCATAGTAAGCAAGTACACTGCAGAGAGGCTATGGCCTGGCAGAGATCCTATTGGTCAAGAAGTTATTTGGGGTAAGGAAGATCCAGATAATCCATGGTCAGTAGTTGTAGGTGTAGTTGGTGATACTAAATGGCAAGCTACAGAGAAAGTCAAAGGCTATGAGCTTTACTACTCTTATAAACAATGGCCGACGATCTCTATGTACCTTTTAGTAAGAACCAGTGTAGGAACTGAGCAGATATCAACCTCTATTAGACAAGCAATAAGAGAAGTTAGCCCAGATACAGCAATAATTGATATAAAAACTATGGAAAATGTAATCTCTGAAGCCTTGTGGCAGAGAAGACTTTGGGGGCTACTTTTTGCTACATTTGCTACTGTTGCACTACTTATGATGTGTGTTGGTATATATGGTGTAATGAGTTACGCTGTCAGTCAACGAACAAGAGAGATAGGTCTTAGAATGGCTCTTGGAGCACAACCATTAGATGTACTCATACTTATAATCAGTCAAGGATTGAAGCTTGTAGTGATAGGCTTGGTTGTTGGTTTGGTGGCTTCGTTTGCCACAACCAGACTACTTTCAAGTCTGCTTTTTGGAATATCAGCAAATGACCCAATAACTTTTGTGGTTGTCTCTGTGCTGATTCTTCTGATAGCACTTATAGCCTGCTTTATACCAGCCAAAAGGGCAGCAAAAATACCGCCCCTTGAAGCAATCAGGTGTGATAGTTAAAAGTTTTAATTTCTCTGGCGATACTTTTCATAGAGCTGAAAATGTTTATTATCTAAACTTGTCAGCTTTCCATTGATAAAAAGATATTTGACTTCGTTTCTAATCTCTAGCGGATCGCCAGTAGTCACTATTATATTGGCTATTTTGCCTTTTTCTATAGTTCCTAGCTTGTCAGAAAGGCCAAAAATCTCTGCTGGATAGATTGTTATAGCTTTCAATGCTTCTTCTCTTGGAAGGCCATAAGGAACTGCATGACCTGCTTCTTGTGCGAGTGTGCGAGAATCAGCAGAATTGAACGTTGCTATAGCGATCTTGACCCCTGCTGCACTGAGTTCTCCAGCCGTTGAATATGGTTTGTCATAAGCTTCGTCTTCATCTGTTGGCATACTTTGTGTTGGACGAAGTATAACGGGGATATTCTTCTCTTTTAACAGATCTTTTACCTTCCAAGCTTCTGCTCCTCCGGTAAGTATCATCTTCAACTTCTGTTTTTCACAAAACTCTACAGCACTCTTGATCAATCTATCATCGTTGGCAAATACCATTACAGGTTTTTCACCTCGAATTACAGGAATAAGTGCTTCAAGTTTAAGGTCACGTTCAAATTTTTGTAACGAGCCTTTCTCTACTGCTTGACTGTAGTGTCTGGCTTGGTTCAACAGGTTTGCCAGTTCTGCCACACGCTTTTCATACTCTTGCTTTACTTCATTAAAGGGGCGTTGTCGAAACTGAAATGTGGTGAAATCGAAGCTTCCAGTAGCAAAAGTAGGCCAATTGATGACCATTGCTGCAGACCTGTCTATCAACATCTCGTCTATCACCCAGCCAGAAAGGTTTATTGCTGAAGCTTGACCACCAATTGTAGGGCCAGTACCTGATGCAACTGCTGGAAGTCCAGGTGCAGAAAGTGCGTGTGTTATACCGTTTGCACGAGCTACAGGAATATGCTCACTATTTGGATTTATAGCTGTAGCAGCAACCAATTGTGGGTTATAAGTTGCTATATCTGCTGTATCTACAGTAGCTGAAATACTCTCTATCTCTATTAGCCCAAGTTGTGTGGCAGAGTCAAAAAGCCCTGGATAAACTTCAAGTCCACGAGCATCAATGACTTTTGCACCTGTAGGAACAGATACACTATTGCCCACAGCTTCTATCTTCCCATTTTTTATTACAACTGTTGCATTATCAATTGGTGAACCTGCTAGCGTATAGACCTTAGCCCCTTTGATTGCATAGGAAACTTCTGGAGCAGCCCAACTATGCGATAGTGGAACCAGAAGAACTACGACCACTAAAACTATCAGAAATTTGATAAAAACCTTCTCTTTCATCAATCTTTTAAGGCGTGGAGACTCGGCCATTTATGGCCGAGAGGAAACGCCGTCTCCTTTTGTGTAAGAATAAGAATAACCATCACAAGAAAATAAAAGGTTGCAGTAGGTATATTTAATGCCTTCAATGGTAGTATCTTG
>JAEUQL010000592.1 GCA_016789295.1 Blastocatellia bacterium
AAGGAAGGTATGAACAAGCAGAGCCTCTCTTCAAGCAAGCCCTGAAAGTCTTTGAAAAGGTTCTAGGCTCTCGTCATCCAAATACTCAAACTGCGAGAAATAACTACAATAGTTTGCTGCAAGAGAAAGAAAAACATTAAAAAGGCTTTTTTGATTCATTAGAGTCTTTTGTAGATTGGGCCATGAGGATTTGGTCTTTTGCCACTCGAATCAGGTTATGAAAATACCATTCAGAGTTTTTTGTAGCATCGTTGTTTGCAACACCGCAAATTCAACGCCATTATTGAGTTGAAGAAGTAGCCATGTTAATAAGGATAGTGGTTTTTGGATCTGTTTAGTCTTGCAGCTTTGGAGAGATAGAAGATTTCTAGTGGTTGAAACCGGGTATCTCTTGAGAGATGGTTGGTTTTGACATTACAAAATCTACCAGCATAGAAGAGACGGTAGATTTTGACATGCTAAAACTTACCGCCACATCAGTGCTGGTAGGTTTTAACATGCTGAAATGTGCCAGCTCTTCAACGCTGGCAAGTTTTGACATTACAAAATCTACCAGCATAGAAGAGACGGTAGATTTCGACATGCTAAAACTTACCGCCACATCAGTGCTGGTAGGTTTTAACATGCCAAAATGCTCCAACTCTTGGATGCCGGTAGATTCTCTCTTTCTAAAAGAGCATCACTCTTAAAAAGATAGGCTTTTATGTCGAGCTTGGAGGAGGCTGCCTTGCCTTGCTCTTTCTATTTGGTGCGACATCATAGAAGAACTGTTTCACATAGGCTCTTTCTCGCGGAAAGAGACCGAGTAGCTCTTTTTCTAACTTGTAAAGTGCTTCAGAACTTGCCGAGATCTCAACAGCAAGGTTAGTTGTGAGTTTTGCACGAGCCTGCTCTCCTTGATCGCGGTCAAGCAAAGCCTGTTCTTGCTGCTTGATCCGTTCCTCTAACTGATTTTTCAGCTTCTCTTTTCCTGGAAAGTCGGGAATGCTATCGATTTTTAATACAGCTTTGGCTACTGCTGCTGGCTTTTTCCTCAGCTCTTCTTCTAAAAGACTACTGAGATTTGATCCAAAGACGAAGTCGGCTGCATCGTCTTTTATATTCTCCAATTCCAGCTTTATTCGAGCTTTAGCAGTTCTTATGCCTTTTTCAAGAACCTTGTCACCAAGTTGTACAGAAGCTTGCAGACTTACTGTTTCTGTGAGAGTGTACTTGTTTAAGGCTTCATTGGCTTCTAGAAGTTTCTCAAGAAGCTTTTGTAGTTCCTCTTTTTTGGCTGTGAAGAAAGCTTTTTCATCGGGTGTTGCTTCTATATCGATTGCTGTAGCAGCATTGAGAGCCGCTATTGTGTAAGCAACTGCACGCAACATAGTTTCTGAAGTTGAATTGGGGGGTGCAATCATGCGCTCATCTCCATAATTTAACAAAAATCTCGTGAAAGAAAGGTAGATTGAAGCTAGCACAACAGAATCAAGCCATCAACAAAAAATAAAATGATCGCATATGGTTATTTAAAAGACTGTTCTCTGTCGCCACTTTTCCTCTTTAATATCCCACTTATCCGTAAATTACCTAGAAAAAGCTTGCATTTTGCTCAGATCTACCATACTATCAGTCTTCGAATCTAAATCGGATCTACATAAAAGGGTTTATAAAAGAGACTATCTTAAACATTAATCCGATGAATTACAGCAACTTTCTGTTAAAGTCTTGAATAAGCCTAGTCTTTGTCAATTTTGTGTGTAGCAGGCTAGAAGAGTTTTTTTGAGATTGGCAGGTTATAAAGAGAAGATAACTCTTTTCCTGAACTGCTCAAAATGTAGAGAAATATTTAGAAATATGTGGACTACAGTGTTTTCTATATCTGAAAGATATAGCTTTACTACTCAGTACTATCTCAACTTTAAGAGAGAATTATAAAAGTAGTACTGTAGATAAAGATGTAACAGATTGGTTGACATTCTTCATTAAATGAGAGTTAGACAGTAAACAGAATAGAAGATTAGAAGATATATCTATTACAAGAACTCAGCAGTTTTTCAAATGGCTATCTTCAATCGTCAGATAGAAGGGATAGTGCGCAAGCACAAAACGAATTGAAGATAGCCCCATTCCGTAACAGATTTAGTCTTAAAAATAGTAGTAATAGAGCCAAAACAGATCATAATATTTTCTATTTTGGTTTTAATGTCTCTACTCCTAAATAGCTGTTAGAATAGTAGCCGCAGACTAGGAAGGTCTCTTTTGATAAGTCGTAGTTTCAGACCAAAAAGGCCATCAACCATCCGTCTCTGCCTCTGTAACAGACACCCAGATCAACCCATACGTGATGAAAAATCTTACTGGAACGTTTATAATGGCTGCATTGCTACTCAGACGAGCAGTTACAACAGGCTCTTCTAATTTCACTATTTTCAAAAACAGTAAAACTATTGTAGGAGTTTTTGATTGCAGTCAATTGCTATTATAGGTACCGGTATTGCCGGAATGGGTTGTGGATACTTTCTACACAAGAAATTTCAACTGACCTACTACGAGAAGAATAACTACATCGGAGGTCACACTTACACGCAGACTATCGATGAAGATGGAAAAGAGATAAAGATAGATGCTGGCTTCATAGTTTATAACGAAGTTACCTACCCAAATCTTACCCGACTTTTCAAAGAGCTTGATGTCAAGACCAAACCGACATCGATGTCGTTTAGTTTTCAACACGTTCCATCTGGGCTTGAGTTTATCGGTTCTGGTTT
>JAEUQL010000593.1 GCA_016789295.1 Blastocatellia bacterium
ATGAAAAACTGGGTGCTGAGGAACCGGATACAGCTTCTACTCTAAGCAACTTCGGTCTACTTTACTCAAGCATTGGTGACTACGAAAAGGCAGAAGATTTGATAAAAAGATCTTTAAAGATTAGGGAGAAAATTTTTGGACTAGACAATAATGATACTGCAACTTCCATGAGTAATTTAGCACTAGTCTATTTTAATAAAGGTGACTACAGTTCATCTGAGCCTCTCTTTAAAAAAGCTTTAGAGATAAAAGAGAAGATATTTGGTAGCGAGCATCCAGAAACGGCCACAAGCTTTAACATATTAGCTAGTTTCTATTCTAGTATAAGCGAGTACAGAAAAGCTGAACCTTTACTGAAGAAAGCATTGGAAGTAAGGGAGAAGGTTTTAGGTGCTGAACACCCTGACACTGCAACGACACTTAATAACTTAGCTCTACTCTACTCAAATATTGGTGAGTACAACAAAGCAGAACCAATACTGAAAAAAGCACTGAATATAAGAGAGAAAGTACTTGGACTAAACCATCCTATAACAGCTACAACAGTCAATAACTTGGCTAATCTCTATTCTGAGCTTGGTGATTACGAGAAAGCAGAAGAGTTATACAAAAGATCATTAGAGATAAGGGAAAAAGCTTTGGGTGCGGAACATCCTTCAACAGCTCTCAGCCTTAACAACTTAGGACTATTCTACTTCAATCAGAAAAATAGTGAAAAAGCAGAACAGTTCTTAAAAAGAGCTCTTGAGATAAGAGAAAAGTTGTTAGGTTTAGAGCATCCCGATACTGCAACAATTCTTAATATTTTAGGTGGTCTATATTACAGTAAAAAAGAGTATGACAAATCAGAAAGCTTTCTTAAAAGATCATTACAAATAAGAGAGAAAGTGTTAGGTAGTATGAGTGTTGAGACAGGTACAACACTCAATAATTTAGGGAATTTCTATCATAGACAGAAAGACTACGAAAAAGCAGAACCATACTATCTCAAAGCATTAGCCATATATGAAAAAATGTTAGGAGAAGAGCATCCAAGTACAGCAACAATATTCAATAACCTCTCTTCGCTTTACAGGATAAAAGGTGATTTGGAGAAAGCCGTTTTATACAGAGTTAAGGCAAATGAAGTAAGAGAGCGAGAGTATGCAAGAAATCTTGTTGCTGGCTCAGAAAAACAGAAGCTCCTCTATCTCAAAAAGACAAGTAGTGAACTCTCTGCTACCGTTTCACTCCATCTGCAGTCTTTGCCAGAAGATAGGGAAGCCGCAAAGACAGCACTGACAGAAATACTGAGAAGAAAAGGTAGAGCACTGGATGCAATGGCATCGGTTATAGAGGTTTTGAGACAAAGAGCAAGTGAAGAGGATAGACTTTTATTGTCAGATGTTGCAGAAGCAAAGTCTGTACTGTCAAGAATAGTACTAAAAGGGCCAGGAAAAGAGTCGATAGAAAAGTATAAAGAGAAGATAAAAGACTTAGAAGAGAAGGCCGAAGAGTTAGAGAACAGGCTGAGTGCAAAGAGCAAAGAATACAGAGCACAAGTACAAGAAGTGAATCTAGACTTGGTCAGAGAAGCAATTCCAGAAGGTGGAGTGTTGCTAGAATATGTGAGCTATCAGCCATATGATGCCAAAGAAGAAGCGTTTGAAAAAGTCGGGAATAGAAGATATGCAGTCTACTCTCTCAGTAGCGAAGGGAAGATAGAATGGGCAGATCTGGGAGAAGCAGAGAAGATAGATCAGTTAGTGGCTGAAGTAAGAAAGAAGCTAAGAGATAAAAAGGTAATGAGAAGAGAAGTGGAGGTGACAACAAGGAAACTGTACAAGAAACTGATCAAACCTGTACTAGAAAAAATAGGGAAGAGAGAGAGATTGCTGATATCACCAGATGGATCTTTGAACCTCATACCATATGCAGCACTAATGGATGAGCGAGGAAAGTATCTGATAGAGAAATTCAACTTGAGTTACCTCACAAGTGGAAGAGATTTATTGAGGCTACAAATAAAGACAGCAGCAACAGAACCAGCAATAGTGGTGGCAGACCCCGACTACGAGGAAGGCGAAGGGCCAAAGTTAGCAGGAATGCAGTATAACCCACTCAAAAGATTGAAGGCGACAGCAGAAGAAGGTAAACAGGTAAAAGCAATGTTTGAAGGGGCTAAACTGGAGACAGAGAAAGAAGCAACAGAAGAAAAGATCAAGTCCATACACAGACCAGAGATACTGCACATAGCAACACATGGATACTTTTTGGAAGAGACAAAAGGTAGGAGTGAGCAGAGAGGAGAAGAGACAAGATTATTGTTACAGCAGGCAGATGAGAAGGTAGATGTAGAGAAAGTAAAGTTAGAAAATCCATTACTGAGAAGCTGGTTATTCTTTGCAGGTGCAAATCGAGGAGGAGATAGTGGCAATGATGGAACGATGACAGCACTTGAGGCAGCAAGCTTGGATTTATGGGGAACAAAGTTAGTAGTGTTATCGGCCTGTGACACAGGGCTAGGAGAAGTGAAGAGTGGAGAAGGTGTGTATGGAATGAGAAGAGCATTAGTATTAGCAGGTAGTGAAAGTCAAATGATCAGTTTATGGCCAGTATCAGATAAAGCAACAAAAGAACTAATGATAGACTACTATAAGCGGCTCAAAGTAGGAGAAGGAAGGGGTGATGCTTTGAGGAGTGTACAGTTGAAGATGTTGAAAGATGCCAAACGCAACCACCCTTTCTATTGGGCAAGTTTCATT